>JAEZGU010000316.1 GCA_023416855.1 Bacillota bacterium | reverse complement strand
TGCCAAAAAAGACTTAGATTTTCTATCCTTATAATTTATTGTAGTTCCTTCTAATTCTGCATAATTTAGAGCAGCGTTTCTAGGAATAATTGTTTTCAGTACCATTGACGAAAATTCGGGGTGTTGATTTATATATTCCAAGTAATCTTTACTCAGTCCATCTCTCATATCTAATCTATTAATTAAAAAACCACCAACATTATCACCCACTCTTAAATCTAGTCTAGTTGCTCTCCATAAAGCACAAAATTGTTCGCTTCCTTCGATTGAATGCATAGACGTATCATTAACCAATAGAATACTATCTGCGACTAGAAAAGCATTTTGACTAACTACATTGAAATTGGGTGGAGTATCTATTATCATATGTGTAAAATTTTCATCGAAAAACTTCTTATTATCTTCAATCCAATTTTTAAATATATATTCTCTTGCCCCTCTATTAGATATTAAAACATCAAGCCCATTGATATTAATATTACCAACTATCAATGAAACATTTGGAACATTTGTTGATACAATAACATTATTTGGATTAGGATGATGTAAGAAAATATCTGTTATAGTCTTCACTCCATCTTGCATAATATCAACACCAAGATTTGAAGATACAGAACCTTGACTATCAAAATCTGCAACTAAAACATTAAATCCTTTTTCCCCCAAAAAACCAGCTAACGTGGAAGAAATTAAACTTTTACCAGTTCCTCCTTTATGATTTGCACAAGTAAGAATTTTCAATAAAATACACCCCTTTTCTTTGGATTATAATAAATAAGTATACCATAAATATGGGAATTGTAAAGAATTATCTGACCAATATAAATTGTACATAAAATATAGTTATAACTAAAGTTTTATTCAATCTATGTAAACAGGCTGTAAGTAAGGGTGATAATACACATGTATAAATAAATATACAATTTGATAAAAAGAAAAAAATAGGGAGTACTATGTATAAAATAATACACAATACTCCCTAAATATAAATATTAATAATTAACAATATCTTTTACATTATTCAATTTGATTGATAATGAATTAAATTTACTTTGATACTCTTTAATTAATGCAAGTAAAACAAAAATATCAATATTACCATCTTGTTCAAGTTTATATTTACCTTTAAATAAATTAACTCCCGTAAGTGTGGCTTTACCATATATACCATCAGGAATACCACAATTAAATCCTAAATCATTCAAATAACCTTGTATAAGTTTAACATTATCATTTTTATCACCATATTTAATAGACATATCATCAATCTCCTTATCATCAACAGTATAATCAATAAATGGACATTTGAGCCAATGAGTCCATGGTGACGAACCTTTACCCTTTAAGGGTGTTTGAATAACTCCAGATTTAGTTCCATGTGACTCAATTACTTGACCGTTACCAATATAAACACCTATATGTCCTTTATGCCATACACATAATCCTATAATCTCAGGAATTGAATTAATAGTTCCTTTTTCTTTTGCCATATTAAACATTCCGTCAGCATTTACATCGTATTTAGAAGAATATACTGGGTTATTCTTAGATTCATCCCACCAAAGGTATGATTTAATAAGATTTACACAATCTGCTGTACGAGTTGGTTTTTTTAAATAATTACTTCTTATATAATCTATATATCTTGTAACATCATCACCACATTGTTTTATTTTAGCTTGTAATATTGACTCTGTAAGAACTAAACCGTATGTACCCCTGACATAGCCCCATTTTTCATACAGTGCTTTTTTAACGTGTTGTACCAAACCTATATTTGTAAACATATACTCACTTCCTTACACTTTAACTAAATAACTACCACTAACCCATCCTTTAGCTGTTCTACACCAATTTCCTTGTATTTCTAATACTTCAATCAGAGAATTCTTAGGATATATTCCAACTTTATTTGGTAATAGAGACGTGGGGGACTTGCGTATATTTAAGTCAGAAGTTGTTTTACGAATATCTTTTTTAGGTTCAGAAGTAGGTTTATCCTCAATTAAATTTGTTTTCTTTTTATAAACAACTAAACCAGCAGCAATTTTACGATTTTCATTTTTGTATATATATTTGCCATTAATCATCATTCCAGAACTACCTCCAGAATCGCCCATAGCTCCAATATAAACATCATTTTTTAATAGAAAATCTGCCATATCATTAGCAGATAACCCTTTAGACTTTAAATCATTACCTTCACAAACAACTATAAAAATATTCCCATTCTTTTTCTGACCAAATGCGGTACGAGTATCTTTACCACTAGGTACTTTACCTTTATTGATAATATTTTTCTTACCATCTAGCACTAACAAAATTCCAATACCCAAACCTATATCTGCACCTTTAATATCACCATATGTCAGTTTATTATCTTTAAATGATAAAGAAGGGAATAGAGCCGATGCTCCTTGGATTTGCTTACCATTAACTTCGATTTCTCCATAACCATTGAAACAAATCTTAGTATCAAAAAAGTTCCAATTAATGACACATGCAACCGATTCATCATCTTTCGGTCTAGGTAGCTTGTCAATTGTCTCTAATTTCATATTTTCGCCTATTTCATAAGAGAATCTTTCTTCTTTTGGGTTGAATTCATATGTATGAATGTTAACACCATAATCAAAAATTTTTCTGTATCCCATTTTTTAATCACCTTCACTTCCTATTTTAAATTTGTTATAATTGTCTTAACCAGAATTGTCATAATAAAAAGAAGAGAAGATAAGTCAATATAGACCTAAAATCTCTTCTTTTTATTTATAAATTTTGAACCAAATAGTTGTTTTATGTGGTCTGAGTTAGTATGCAATATTATCCCATTGTATATAAAACCCAGTTTGTATATAATATGTTTTAATGGAGGAACATAAATGAATATCCTTAATAATGAAATCACAGAACATACAACTGGTATTATAGAGAAATTAGCATCAAGTTTCAGAAAAAATGTAACTTACATTCCACTTTCTAAAGATGCTTGTGAGTTTGGTGCTGCTGATTACTATTCAAATGAATCTTTATATATAATTTATCTTTCTACTAAAATTACAGGAAATGTATTTGAAACAAACCTTCTTCACGAATTATTTCATATTGTTCAGATTGAATCAAATTTTCCTGTTATATTAACAAAAACAAATCAAATTTATTCTTCAGACAAAGCTTTTTTTGATGACCTTGCAAGAAGAATACAATCGTCTGTTTTAGATTTAGAAGTAAATAATCAACTCCTAAATCATGGATATAACTCTAATTATTTTGTACAAGAGAGATTTTATTCTTTAAAAAACATCTTAAACAACACATATAATTTTGAAGATAAATATAACCATGCTCACTTTTCTATTCAGTTTATTCTGTTTTTATTGTTAGCGTCACAAGAACAAATAAATTTTATAACTCCCTTGCTAGATATGAGGTTCAAAAACGTAACAAAAAAGGCAATAGAAATGAGTAGTCAAATATATCAAATTGGGTTTAACACTCCAATACAAGTTGCAAAGTGTTTTGAATATACACTCACAGAGTTAAATTTATGGGATATATGCTGTCTAAATTACAATAATGTTGTGTTAAAAACTAAAACCTCATTTAGTAGCTACTTTGACTCTCTTTAAATTATTTTTCAATTGTCTTTCAAGAAATGGATTCGTTTTTTTACCACAAATAACACAAACTATTTCTCCATATTCAAATCCATTAACCCATATACATATATGGGCTTTGTTTATGATTTTCATTTAATCACCTCGATATTATCCTATAGTTCATTAAATAATATTAGCATCAAAGTTTAAGTATGCAGTAATATCATTATTCGCCACAAGCATTGTTGCATTACCTGCTGTAAGACCACTAGCCACTGTTGCAATAAGATATAATCCATCTCTTCCTGTTTTATGTATTGCCACAGCAGTAACAGCCTGATATGTCCCATCAGACTTCAATAATGCAAAGTTCCCACCAGTCGTTAATATTGGATTGATTCTCATCGTTGGACTAAGCGGAATATAAATATATGCCTGTGTAGTTGATATACATTGTCCTGAACCAAATACAGAATAGTCAGCATCGGAAACTAATCTTTTGTTATATCTTTGGCATAAGGCTAATTCTTCAGCATAGCTACGTGGATTAAAGGAAAGTTCCGTACTTCCTGCACACAACTGTACTTGAGCTATGTCAATATCTCCAGCTCCAACAAAAGTTTCTGCTTCTGTTGCACCAAAACGTGATAAAAATGTACTACCCCACATAATCCAAAATCTAACCCTCAACACATCATCGTTATTTACACCAAATGTTTTACCGATTAATGAATTAGTAACAAATGTATAAGAGTATTTTTTCCACATAGCTGTTAGTGTGAAATTTGTGCCTATTACTTGTTCGTCTGGAGAACCACCAACACCATATTGTTGAACTAAATTAATTGCAAGTTTTTTATTAGGGATTGAACTTCGGGCATAAAAAGATATAGTCAGTTTTTTTCCTGCTCCACATAGAAATCTTGTGCCATTTTCAATTGCTTGGCTAAAAAGATAGGATGCAGAAGTACCAAAATTACTTCCAGCCCCATCTGTAGTTATTCTGTAATAATTACTAGCGTTCTGAATGTTTTCAGGAATTATCTGTTGTCTTGAATGATTTATATTTGGAAACACACCGCCACCTGAACCACTTGATATAAGCCATCTGTCAGCTAAATATCCATAAGTAAGATTTGATAATGCAGTTCCTGCCTGCCATATGTCAAAGTTTCCATTAATTATAGCTTGACGTTTCATTCCATATAAATTTGATGTAGTATAAATTTCAGAAAATTGTCTTTCGTTATCCCCAATTATGTCTATAAATACAGGTTGACTCCAAGCCTTTTGACTTATATCACTTACTTTTTCAGAAACAGCACGTACATATGCCTCATCACCTTTTATTACATAACTGGAATTGAGTACATTATTAGCGGTAAACAATATTTTTCCATCCCTGCCTATGAATGTAAAATTACTGAGGTCTGTACTCGAAGCTGTAATGGTATTTCCATATAAGTTTATAGAAATATCATTGCCTGTTGAAGCATAAAAATTGCCTTTTCTCAATGAATCAAGTATGGACGATTTATTATTTGTATCTGCTTTAACTACAACCCATGCTTTATTAAACTGCAATGCATCAGTAATATTATGGCAATCATCAACAGCAAGTGCAAAAGTTTTTTTACCATTACTTAACCACCAATCCCATTGTATTTCACCGTATGTATCTGTAACAGTATTGTATATTTCCGTGAAATTAAAATCATAAAAACCAAGAGCTTCGTTTTTGTCGATGAAGTATAAACTATGCCAATTAGGATGAGCTATATTTGTCATTTTACCAAGATTTCTATGATAATTTAGTATATCTTGAGTATTCACATCCGTGCTTTGAGTATCAATATCATAAGCACAAACATGTCTTTTCTCTGTTTCCTCGGTACTATTACCAATCCATGTAATTCCAGATACATTTGGATTTGAAGTTATGACATTATGGTCTGTAATAGTTATAAAATCGTATCCCGCGTTTTTATAAGCTGTAACTACATCAGTTGGAGATTGCTGACCATCACTATTTGTAGTATGACAATGCATTTGACCTTTTAATGATAATTTTCCACCATTTTTGTAAGGGTTATTAATTTGATATCTTTGACCATTATAGTTTCGTATTTTTATTTCATCACTTAATTTATCGTTTGTTACAGAACCATTAATAAGCAAATCTCCATCATATTCTACAGAATTAACAAATACATTTTTTAGTACAATAAAGTTAAATGTTGAGGGAGTAGTCCATTCTCCGCCTACTTTATTAATAGATAATCCATCAGAACTAATTGTATAATCTATGTCTTTCTCAATATAAGTTGTATTTTTAAATACCATTAATACATCAGATGTATGTGTATATTGAGAAATACCAATTGTTACTGTTGATGTATTTACTGATAATTCAACAGTATTTTTATATGAAACAACTTTAGTTCCTCCACCTTCAATAAATACATCCCAGTAATTTATATCAATTGGTAAATTGTTAACAGAGTCTTGTATGCAGACATATACATTACCTTCATATCTAACTAGCTCGTTTACTAGATATAATTTTGAAGCATTATAATCACCTCTATAAACTAATGTTGCACCTTTATCTCCCTTTTGTGCCAAAAGTTTCCAATATGTAATATCTAAAGGAGAATGGCCTATAGAATCTTTTAAACATATATAACTTGACCCATCAAATTCGATTGCATCAAATACAGAATATGAAGTAGTGTTGTTATATTCATCTCTCCAAGTTAAGGTTTTTGTAACATTTATCCAATATGCGGAATCAGTAGGGAGGTGTCCAGTTGAATCTTGAATACATCTATATAAAGCGTTTTCATATATTACGAAATTCCTTTTTTTATATAAAGTTATATTCTCATAAACTCCAATATAAGATAGGGAAGTAATAGTATTATTTGCTTCGGCAGTAGCAATATCGGCTAATTCCGCTGAATCATTGGCATTTGTTGTTGCGTTAATAGCTTCTGTAGTTGCATTATTGGCGGCTATAGTTGCAGTATTAGCTAGTGTTGCTTTTTGGTCAGCCAATGTTGCTTTAGTATTTGCATTAGTAGCAGCAGTATTTGCATTTGAAGTTGCAGTTTCAGCATTATTGATTACAATATTTAATTGAGTAAGACTCTCAATTGCAGTTTCGCCAGCTTCAATAATATCACCTAAAGTTTCAATAACATCACCATTTTGTTCTTTAGTGTGAATCCTCCACATACTTAATGAATCATACCCTTTGCCAGTATATGAAAATGTCATTGTTCTGCCATTACTCTCTTCAGAGAAAAATACTATTCCATTAGTATAATCTACACGATAATTATATCTTCCTATATTACTAGAATAATCAAACGTTTCATAATATACTTCATTGTTATATGGAGAAGCTACAGCAGTTATTACCACATGATTATTAAAGTAAGGAACTTCTTTTAATCTTACCATCCCATTTACAACTTTTTGAACATCATTTGTTATGATATTGTATGGGTCATTCGAATCTCCAGAACGTCCAGTTCCTATTACTGGAGTTAAATTATCAAAAGCCATAGTTTACTCCTCCTTGTTAGCTACATTTATATTACTATTGTTTATATCTGAATTCTGACTTATTTCCGTTGATAATGCATTAATTAGCGTCACAACTTCACCATATGGTTTTGTTGCCAAATAATTAACAATATTCTGTATTAATACATCGCTTATTTGATATTTCATAAAATTAACCTCCTACTTTCTTTGTTTCTCCTTTTGCTTTGAAAAACAAAGCAAATTGTTTACCAAATTCTAATTTTATTTACTATTTTACGCATACAAAAAGACTTCCAAAATAAAAATAGGGAAGTCTTCAGTGTGATTATAACTATAATAAATACTAAATATTTACCATCTAATACTTTCTGCTAAAGCCATATTGTTCATATTTTCCTCATACATATATTTAGGAATAGTACATTTTAAATATAATATTTGAGGATTCAGTTTTAATTCTTCAAATAATTTTACAAAACTGTCTCTATGGCAATAAATATACCATGAATCACTATATTTTCCATCAACAGGTTCTACTCTTATACAAAAATAATCTTTCTCTAAACTATCATCAAATCCATAGTTATAATAATCATCCAACTCAGCATATCCACTTAAACCAAATTCTTTATCTAAGTTATTAACCATATCATACTGAACATCTTTTGCAGTTAATGTTAGATTGTTATCATTCATAAATTTCTCAAATCCAGTAATAGTAGGTGTGGGTTCTACATATTCTATAGTTGGCTGACTTGAATTTGCAGTGGAATTTTCAGTATTAGTAGTAGCAGGTTCGTAATTACTACAACCAACTGTAAACAATAAAGTTAAAATTGTTAAAGCACATAGAGTCTTTTTCATAATATTCTCCTTTAACATATATTAGGATAATATTACCATCATGAATAATTTCCGTCAAATATATTATACATATATATTAATAAAATAATTTTAAAATTGTATTGACAATCGTTATATTGTGACATATAATGTAAATGTAAGAAATACATGTATTAATTACGAAAGGATTGATTGTTATGAAAAATATTTTTAAGAAGTACAAACAATTATTAATTGGTATTACTATAGGCTCGTTAATTACAGCTTTTCCTGTAGGAGCAGCCGTACAAGAATATATACTTTATAAGTCTGAATGTACTTTAGTTAATAGTGATGGTACAAAATATGAAGATAAAGATTATCCCGTTCTTATGTACAAAGGTAGTAATTATGTACCTATAGGCAAAATTGCTCAGTTCCTTGGTGTTGAATTTACTTGGGAAGGAACTACTAAAACTGCTACATTTAAAAAGCCAATAGCTATGAATACAACAAAATCTTTAAATGAAGGAGGTGAAAAGATGTCAACAGAAGCAACTAAAACTCCATTACCAGATTTAACTGTGCCTGAAATTAGTAGTGAAAATAATCCAAATAATATAACTATATTAATGGAAGAAGATAATTTTGAAAAAACAACATTCAAAAATATTAAAGCTATCATTTATAAAAGTAATACGTACGTATCTTTAGTAGATATTGGCATGACCAGAACTGTTGGTAAAAATAATTCTATAAAAGTATATAAAGATGATAAGTTAATATTAGAAACAGAAAATGCTGATTTTAATAGTTATATTGTATATAAAGGATATCCATATATTAATATTGACTTAGTGAATAACTACCTAGAATGATATTCTAGGTAGTTATATTATACTGTGGCTATGAGTAAACCCTCCGCTGGCAGACCATGTAACCATTCCATTTACTTCTCCGGTTGTAGGGTCTACTGTTGCAAGATGAACACCAGTCGAAATACCATGATTATGCGCTCCCTGAGTATAACTATCTGAGTTTAATCCGTAAATCTGTCCTGCGTCAAATAGAATATAAGAACCACCTATACTTACACTTCCAGTAGAAAGAATGCTTATGCTATTCCCATTTTCAGAATATAATACCATTGTATCCCCATAATTACATAATAAGCCCCCTTGCAATATATTATTATGATAATATTGCAAATCACCCAAGTCCAGACCACCATTTATTCCGCTTTTGGTTAAACTTATCCCATTTTTAGTTACACCGCTTGAATAGCATGTTAAACCAGAACTAGTCATTTCAAGTCGAGTACCCGATGAGTTAGTTCTTATAGTACCACCAGTAATTGTGGGAGAAATAATACTTATACTAGCGGTAATAGTTCCTGCTGTAATTTTGTTTGCTGACAAACTTTCAATATAATCGCCATCAATCAATCCATTGTTTAAAATACTTTGGTTGTTTATTTGGAAATCACTTGCATTTACTATTCCTCCAAAGTAACCTTGCCCATTGGTATCTACTTTAAATACAGTATTATTAAAAACTCCACCACTGCCAGATGCTATCTTAAATCCATCAGTAGCATTAATAGTTGTCCTTACTTTATTATCAGAACGAGTGACTGTTATACCTGATGTGCTATCAATTACAACATTGTTGCCAAAATTAAGAGTGGGGGCGTTTCCTAAAATTTCGAGTGAGCCGCCTTGAATTTTTATACCTCTTTTAGATGTACCTGTGATACCTGATGTATAGTTGCCGATTTCACAATCAAGCACATTAGTTGATGGATTATAGATTTTTATACTATTGAATTTACCGTTATTACCAACAATTAACGAACCTCCAACTTCTTCAGCCATTACTTTTCCTTTACCAATAGCTACGTTCCAATTGTTGCCACCATCTGAACTTAATAATAAGCCGTTGCTGGAATAAACACTCATATACTGGGGATTTGTAACATCCTTAAATACAAGACCACGTTCATTTAATTCATAGCTATTAGTAGAATTAGTTATAGCTTGTGAAATAGTATTTATATTACTATTTATATATTGATTAATAGTAGTATTTGCTTCTTTACCTAGCATCCAATTATCAATATTAAATGCTATTAAATCTCTACTTTCAGCAGCAGAAGATAATAAGTCTTTCGTTCTGAAGGATGGGTCTTGAATATCTTTTTGATTGCTTAAAGAAACTGTTACTTTACAATCCTCAAAGTCCTGTTCAATAGAAATTATTCGTACATCAAGATTCATATCAAGTTTCTTAACATAAATCTTAGCTAATGACCCTAATGTCAAAGATTCAACTGTCACTTTACTATCAGGGTCATTTAGATATGTAATTCCTAATAAATCAACCTGAACATCTACTCTAGGACAATTATTCATTCTCAAATGTTCTTTACCAGCTTCAAGTAATTCCTTTAAAGTAGTATTATCTGTTCCTTTGCTTGTTATAACATCATCAGTAAAATCATCTTCAATTATATATTCATTTAATAACTTTATTTGGTCTGTAGTTAAAAAATTAGTAATAGCTAATGAATTACTTAATGAAGTAATTTGATTATTTTTAGCTGTAATTTGAGATTGAATAGATGATATTTCGGAATTTTTAGTAGATATATTACTTTGGATTGAATATAGTTGTTGTTTTAAATATGTATCATCTTGACTATCAGCGTTTGTCGCGTCAATTTCTATTAGTTTTTTAGTCTCATCAGTTTTTAATTGGTCTAACTCATTTTGCTTTGTTATTAAAGTAATTTGTAAAGAATTTAATTCGTTAAGAAAAATTGTATATTGTGCCTGATTATTCGCAATAGCTGTTTCATAAGTATTAAGATTATTAATCATTTCTTGTGACATATAAGTAAGATTTTTAAAGAAGCTAAAATCGTCCACATAGTCCTTCCCAAAATTAACACTATGAACACTTATGCCATCTTTACCGTAAATATGTAATCGAGTGATTATTGATGATTCTTTCATGTCCAATGATAAACTCTTAATGTAATTTTCTGTAGTTAAATATCCGCCCTTAAAGACACCTTGTTTATAATCTAAGAAATTAATTTTTTTATCAGGAGATTCTTGCCAAATACAGTCCCAATATTCACATAAGGAATCTAAAGCAGATAAGCATTTCGAATTTATATCTACAGCACGGAATTTAGTATTTAATGAGACTGAAATCTCGCCAACCGAATAATTAGTGTTTTGTAATACTAAACGGGCAGTATCTGACAGATTTAATGCATTAATAACATTCGAACCTTGAACGATACCTGTCTGTACCTTACATTTATATTGATTTAATTGAAAAGCTCTACCATAGCAACTAACATCTATATATTTTACTTGATTTTCTACTCGTTTATCTATCTTTTCAATTATATACCAATCACCATCAAAACGGCATAAATAATGATATTGTATATATTGGATATCTGGATTCAAAATTTGGAGGTCAGTTTCATTATCTTTTATATACTCGCAAAGGGAAAATTTGAGTTCGTGACAACCCGAATATTTCTTAACTCTGTTTGGTTTGAGAATTCCTATATTTGAAATTGGCTCTTCTGATGGTTTATGTATTGATATTATATTATAATTCAATTAATCACTTCCTTTCAACAATAACTAAAAGACACTAGGCAATTGCTTTTAATTAACCAGTATCTTTTAGCTGATATATGTTGACATGAAAAAAGACCCTCTGTTAAGAAAGCCTTTAGTTATGTATTTTTAATAATCTGTATATTCAGGTGTGGTATAATACAAGTTGTGAATATTCTTTATCTTATCAGTATTCTTCTTTAAATTCTCCATCAACTTATTATCTACTGTTAGAAAGCTTATTCCATGTTCATTTGCAATTAAAGCATTAATAGCATCGGCAGCACCAAAGGTTTTATATAATTCTAGCTGCTTTAAGTAAGCTTCTTTACCAATATTAAGAAATTCGATTACATCATTTTCTATTAATATCCTTAATTGTTCAATAGCTTCTTTTTCTACCCGAACAATTTCTTCATCTGTAATTGAATGGTCAGGATGTTTTTTCATATATTCTTTTGTTGGTTTACTTTTACCTAATAGATTAGTTATCTCATTTAATATTGCCGCACTAATATATAAATGTAATTCATTATCGGTTTCTAAGATATACTTAATAAACAAAGTATTAATAGTAGTGCTCCAACAATCATATTTATTTAAGTAAGCTAAGAGAACACCTGTATCTAAGAATATATCTTCACCATCTTCAAAACCAGAAAAATTATCGTTAAAATTAATTATTGTCATTCTTCCATTCATCCCTTATTTTATTTAGGATAATTGTTTTGGATGATGCTGCTCCCATAGCTTTTCTCAATATTTCTTTTTTTTCTTTGTTTAAACCCGTGGATTTCTTTTGAGTAGCTAACATATCATCATCTCCCTCAATATTACTTAAATCTTTTTTCACTTAAATCACCTCAAGAAATAGTTTAAACTATTTCTCAAGAATAATGTGTAAAATTATAAGCTATATTTCTTAGCTAAATTTTATCACACTAAGTGACAAATTGTCAAATAAAGGATTGAAAATGTAATAAAATCGTGGTATCATATATGCTGCATTTTTCTGTACACTATTATAGTAAGTTGCCTTAGTGGATTTACAACTAAGACATATAGTAATACCTATATATTATTTTCAAACTACAGGGTGAAACTTTTAAAATATTTTGACCTCTAACCAACGGAAAGAAATCACTTCCATTTAAAATATTGTTATAACGATAACTTCCAAGGCTTTTTAATAAATCAACATAGAGCTTGTTATTTTCAAAATTAACTTTAATAACTTCATCTTTATATAATGGGGTATTTCCGTTTGTTCCTAATGAAAAGAATTTACCAGAATCGGTCAAATTAGTTAGTTTTATTGTATCACCAGTATTTAAGGGAGAAAGTTTAATGATAGGATAAGATTTAATTGACCCATTATTTGTTATACGAATATCTGTAGTTTCTGTTAAATTGTATACACTATTAATCCAAGGACTAGTTGAATAAGGACTATCACAAGTCATCTCTAAACTTAACGAATAACCATTTCCATAAACATTAAGTTCCGAAGAAGTTGCCAAACAATTGTATTGGTGATTATTATCATGCGTGAGTAAACAGGCATACTTATCCAATATAAAAATTTGTGCTAATTCTTCAATTCTATTTTCTGTTAACTTAGTTTCAGAGCCTAATTCCAGTGTAAAACTAAGTGGCTCTCTTTCAATCTTTTGTAAATAAAACTTATCATTTATTCTATCTGTAACTAAATTTCGGTTAGCTACAAATTGTTCTTTTGTCTTACTTATGTTAATCTTCACCAAGAATAAACCTAATTGTGAAGAATTTATTCCATTCCATGTAAAATCAGTTCTTCCGTACATCAACTCACTTCCTTTCAAAAAAGTAGGGAAGTGGGGTAATCACTTACTTAACCCCACTTAAAACTAATTGCGTATTTATTTTTTCAAATGTTTTTCTAGAAGCCATTTCTGCAATTTGTTCTGGATTTATACCATCAGGTACATATACATGTGTTTCTAACTTCTCAATATTAACCGCTTTAGACATACCATTAACCAAAGCTGAAGGATTGAATGTTTTAATAGTTGGTATTATACTTCTAGTTATGTCTACTAATTTGAGTAAGTTTGCAGTATCAAACTTATTAAGAACAATTTCTTTCTGATGAAGCATAGCAAGTTTTCCATCACTACCAGCCCAATCTCCTGTATAACCGCCTGTATTAAACTCAATACCATACTTTTTAAGTAGTTTCTTAATATCAGCAATAGTCCCATAGTAATGCTGGTCAGCAGCAAGCTTTATGTTAGAACCTGACATATCCATCTTCTTATCATCAACATAAACTGCCTTGTTTTTCCACTCAACATTATGTCCGTTTTTATTTAAATAATCTGCAAAAGCCACTACCTGATTATCATTATATTTAGGCATTAAAGTTTCAAGATTACTTGAAGGTGTCAATGGATTATCCATACCCATTTGTTGTGCTTGTTGTAATTTAGCAATTAAATTATCATATACACCATTAGCTGTCTTGTTTAGATTTTGATAATATTCAATAACTTTATCAATAGACATTTTACTGATATTATCTTGTTTATTATAAAAATCCTGAGTTCCAGTCAACATTTTGTCAAGATTGGATTGAACAGCCTTATACCTATCGTCTTCAAGCTTTTTCTGGTCAGAAATATTCTTTTCTTTTAAATCAAGCAGGTCATTCAGTAAATCCTTTTCTTGGTCACGAGTATGGTCTCTTACAGTTTCTTCCTTGTCCTCTTGTAATTGAAGTAATTCTGTATTCAACTGTGCCTTACGTGCCTGTGCTTCAGCGGAATTATCTAATGCTAATGCATTTAATTCATTCTGTTTTGCTTGAATATTTGCATCCTTTTTATTTATATCTCTTTCGTAATCTTCCGCGTCATGGAGTTTGTCAAGAGCTTTTATTTTTTCATTAATATAATCCGTATATCTATCCAATTCATCATCTAAGTTGTCCATTGAATCTTCGTGTCTTTTGGACTCTGCATCCCGTAATTCGCTAATGGCATCAATTCGAGCAGTGTTAACACGTTCAATCATGGATTCTTCAAGCTGATATTGTTCTTGAGTTAAACTATCAATCTTTTCTTTATACATCTTACTGATGGCATCATTTTTAGCTGATTTCATCAATTGTGTATATTTAATTATTTCATTATTAATAGCAACTAATTTTTCATTTTTTACAGCTAATTGCTCAATGAGATTTTTCTCTTTACCTGCCAAATCACTATCGCCAAGCATTTTATAAGAATGTTCTAACTCTGCAAGCTTGTCATTTAGCGGTTCTAGAGACTCATCAAATTTTGTAAATGAAAGAGATATTTTATCAAGATTTGCTTTATCTATTGCATCATTGAGTTTGTCTAATTCTTCAACCGTTAATTTTATTCCTAACTTTGCTAAAGCAGATTTTAGATTTGACAAAGAACTAATGTACTTGTTTATATTATTATCATTGTCAAATGCTGATTGTATACCACTAAACTGTTTATCAAATATATTATTTCCAGTATTAGCTATATCACTTTTTAAAGCAAGGTATTCCTCAGTTTTTTTAGCAACCTTTTCATCCTTGCTTCTAAGCATAGATTCTAGTTGACTAGCAGACTTGTTTGCATAAGACGAATATTGTGCTTTTTCTAGAGCCAATAAGCGAGAATAATATTGTTCAAGAGTAATCTTATTTGCATCAAGAAGTTCTTTTAAAGCTTTCTGCTCAGATGAAGGGTTATACTGAGATTTATTTTTACCTTTATTAATATCACCAAGATTAATTTTATTGAAGTCCACAGGAGCATTATCAAGAACAATGCCTTCGAATCTATTTTTTATACCTTGAACCATATCTCCATAAGCAGATATTTGGTCTTGATAAACTGAAGCCCTTGCTCCGTCACCAGTAGCAATCATTACTTTTTTCTTTTGATTCCAAGCATCTGTGAATGAATTAGAATCAGCATCGTAGAACTGACTCCATTTTTTAGCCAATTCTCCTAGTAGCTTATTTTCAACAGCTAATTTTGCTTCCGCAAGAGTTTTATAATTCTTTAGGTCAATTCCATATTTATCATTAATCTCATTGATTAATTTGACATTGCCTTTAATTTTCTCATTATAAAAAGTTTCACTTACCATAAGCATATTTGCATATGCTGTACGCTGAACTTTTTCCTCTTGGCTAATTGTTTCATTAAGTTTAAGTCTTAAAGTAGTTTCGTCTTCTAAATAAGGTAGCAACTCTTGATGTTTAGTTGTTATTTCTTCTAAAGACTTTGCTGAAAGCCCCTCTTTTGAATTAAGTTCTGAACGAATCGCTACTAATTGTTGTACTTTTTGTGTCTGTTCGCTATAGGCTTCTGTTGCTTTTTTTAACTCGTTAGCGTATGCTTTCGCTGATTTTGCTCCGTTTCCTAAATCTTCGTTTGCTTTACTTACCACTCCAGACAACGCAGGGTACATTTTATCTATTTGCTCGTATATGATTTTTTTGAAATCATCACTTACTTCATTTAATCCTTGTTGCTTTGCAATAGCTTCTACAGCACTTTTCTTAAAATCAGAATAATTGTCCTTAGTTGGCGTACCTAACGTTATTTGTGCTTGTAATACTCCCTGTGTGGCTAAATTTTTATTAAGTTCAGCTAATGAGTTATTCTCTGCATCAATAGTTTTTTGATAACTATCTCTTGAATTGACTAATTGATTATATATTTCACCTTCAGTAATTCCAGCATTTTTAAGAACATCAATTGCTTTTTGTACAGAAACTATTCTTTTTTCAGCACCCTCTAAGTCTGATGTAATCCACCTATTACTAACTTGTAAACCATTAATATTAGCATCTTGAAGTATTTTAGCTGATTTTTTACTTATATCTGATGGACTAAAATCATAGTATTCATAACCACCTCCAAGAATATTTGAAGCTTCTCCTTGAGCTTTTTTAGAATTTTCTTTGGCTAGATTTAAGGCTGCTCGTAGGCTATCTTGATTAGCTTTAAGCTTTTCTAAAGATTCTTCTCTTATTTTTTTAATAGATTCTCCACGAGCATCATTGACTAAATCTATTCCTTCTTTTTCCATGCCAAGAAGTTTTACAATTTGTTCTTGAACATTTTTTAATTCTTGACGAGAAGATTCATCTTTTACTTGTAATGTATTTAATTGTTCATATTTATTTAATAAATCAGTTAAATTATTTGTATAATCTTTAGCGTTACTCGCGGACTCTTTAATGGACTGATTTAATTCATCTTGTTTTTGTTTTGCAGAGTTTACTATAGAAGTATATGCAGTTAAACCAATAGCAATCCATCCAATAGGGTTAGTAGCAAAAGAAGTAAGGATAGCTGAACCCAAAGCTTTAAATGATGTTGTTAACATCTGAGTAGTAGTCAATAAACCCATTGATTGTAATTGCATTGCCGCTGATATGGTTCTAAATTCTATCATACTAGACGATGCTAATTTTGTAGATAAACTAAAGTTTTTCATACCTACAATTGCGGAAGTTAATGCAGAGCCTTTCCACAAAGCTAAAGCGGTTCCAGCTAATAGTAATACAGACTGTAAATTACCAAATACGTTAACCAAATCAGTCAGAGTATCAATTGAACCTTTAATGAAACTTGAATTTATAGCAGATTGCCAGAATCCCTCAATACTCGCTTTAAGACCATCCATTTTTGCCTGAGTAGACTCTTGATATATATTGAATTTCTGTTCCGCAGTACCAGCAGCATTCATAGCAGTTTCATAATTTTGTAAAGAGCTTTCATAATTACGAAGCAGTGTTAAACCTTTATTCCTCTGAAATGTTCCAAACATTGTAGTTGTAATATAAGCTTGTTCATTTTTACTAAGAGAATTAAATTTAGCTCCTACTTCATCCATAACTTCTGCAAAAGGTCTTAATTGCCCCATAGTATCTGTTGCTTTAATACCGATATCTGATAAAGCTTTAACCACGTCATTTAACTTTGTAGTGTCTTCTGAATTAAATCCCGTAGATTTTATTTGTTCGTATCTTGAAATAATACTATTTATACTACGTCCAATAGTACTTGCAGATTCTCTTGTAATACTAGAAATTGTAGCTATCCAAGATGCACTTTTTTCAAGAGATAATCCACTATTTTCAGCAGCACTCGCCACTTTTTGCAGAGCTTCTCCAATTTCATCTGCACCTGATGCGGTGGAATCTCCTAACATAGCAAAGATGTCAATAATCTTTTGAACACTTTCACCAGTTGCATTTGCGGTAGCCGTAATAATTTGGTCTGATTGCTCAAGAGAAATGCTTGAGATTTTAGCATACTGAATAATAGCTTTCATTCTTTCTTCTACTTCAGATTCATTTAAACCTTGTCTAAACAAATTAGCTGCCTCTGAAGCAATCTCAGTGGTAGTTACTGACATGTTTTTTGCTAATTTATTATATGACTCAGCAAGACCCAACACCTCATCCTGTGTTTTCCCAGTAACTATACGAATTTCGTTAAGACTATTATCAAGTTGGCTTATATATGATACTCCATTTTTTATTGCATCAATTACACTTGTGATTCCACCTGCGAGGAGATACCACTCCGTAAATTTAAATGCCGAACGACTAATATCTTGAAAAAATGAAATAGAATCTTGTTTAGTATTTTTGATTGCTTTTGAACTATTTTTAGCATTGAGTTCAACTTCCTTCATACCTAGTGAAAATTCCTTCATTCTAGAGGTCGCATTAGGAGTTGACGTAGATAGTCCAGATATATCACTTTCCAATGCAGATAATGATTTGTTATCAACAAGGCTGTCGTATTTTCCTGTTATTCTACTAGATTCCAACTGCATTCTCTTTTGGAACAATGCAATTTGCTCTTGTAGTTCTTTGGTTTTTTGTTGCTCTTTTATATTAGCATCTTCAATAGCTTTTCTTACTTTCTGTTCATATTGTAATATCTTTTCCTTATCAGCCAATGCTTTATCAGATGCTTTTTCTTGAATCAATCTCTGTTTTTCTTCTTCTTGATAAATTTTTTGTAGAGACTTATATAATTTTATTTGTGATTCAGAATTTGTTGTTACTTCTATATTTACAGGTTTTAGTTTGTTTTCAAGTTGTTTTAATTCTTGTTCAAGTTGTTGCTTACTACTTTTTTCAAGGATTGCCTTGATTAAAATTTGAATTGAGTCCACTTATATCACCATATCCTTTCATTATTTTGCATAATAAAAAGAGAGGTGCTTATAAACAGTCCTCTCTTACAATTTATATTAATATTTAATTTGTTTTCTAGGTTAGTTTCGTCATAAATACCATACAATATTTATAACAAATCGATTTTTATATATTTAAAATGAAACTTTACTTTTATATACATTTTATATATCTATTTTGTACTTTTATGCACATTTTACATATTTAACTGTGCATAAAAGTCATAGAAAAAGGAGTAAGCTATATGCCTACTCCACATTTCTGTAAAAATTGTATTTTCAAATGACTCATATCATCATATTCTTCTTTAGTAATTTTTTCTTGGTTGTAAAGTATGTTTACCAAAACCAAAAAATCAAAGCATAATTCAATTAATTCACCTGTGTCATCCATAATATCCACCTATACATATTAATAAAAAGGTAAGTATTATTATACTCCCAATTATGTAAATAATCAACAAAAAGTTAAACAACCATTCAACAACTTATGTTTAACTAAATTATCGTATATAATACTGTTTGAGGTGATATATTTGGCTTTAAGTAATAAAAAAAAGAGCTTTAATGTAATCTTGGAGAAATGTGTCAAAGAAAAGATAGAAGAATATGCGAAAGAAGATTCACGTTCTTATAGTAGTTTAATTAATTGGATATTAAAACAATATATTGAGAGTAGAGAAGGGAAGTAGGTTAAGAGAATATATTATTCTTTTCTTCTTCAAAGTCCCTTAAATCATAAAATCCAGACGTTGTTGCTGTATCATTATGTTGAGCTACATATTTTGAAACTAGTTTTAAATCTTTACCCTTTTCTAGTAAATATGTAATACAGGATGCCTTGAACATATGGGGATGTACTCTTTTACCAAGAATAGGTGTTAAAAACTCTTTACAAAATCTATCTGCCCAATTTACGGACATAGGTTTAATAATTCCACCATATTTGCAAACAAAAATATATTCTGATTCATATTTTCTATTTTCTACCCATAATTTCATATATTTAATTGCATCTACGGGAATCATGTATTTGAGGGGCTTTCCATCAATCGACTTACCTTTTCCCCTCACGATGTGACTTATTATATAATTTTGTCCTTCTTGTACAGGATAATCTAATATTTCTGTTCTAAACTGAATGAATTCTGCTCGTCTACAACCTACATTAAATGCAGTTGCAACCCAAGCCAATCCCAAATAATCCTGTTTTTCTTCTAATGCTGAAATTAGCTTTTCATATTCTTCGAAAGTAATAGGAACTTTATTATAGACTTGGTTCTTAGCTATAGCTGGCATTCCTCTAGTAAAATTTCTAAAACCCTTATATTCGTCAACATCATCTGCTACAACATTTTCTATGTAATTACAAAAACTTGATACACTTGATTTTCTTAACCCTATTGCACTTGAAGATAATCCTCTCTCTTGAATATAACTCATATACTTCATAAAATCTCTTTTAGTTATTTTATAAAATACTTTATCAGATAATTTTTCATATACAAACCAAAAGAATTGTCTTAATGCTGAAACATATGTAGTTTTAGTTTTAGGAGAAAGTTGTTTGTTTACATCTAAATATTCTTCAACTAATTCTCTATTTTCAGAATTAATTTTCTTCCACATATCATCAGTAATTTCATATAATTTTTCAGCTATAGGTCTTAACATATTTTTATTAATATCTGTCATATTTTGTCCTCCTTATCAAATAAGTGTGTTTAATTGCACAATAATAACTCTCCTAAAAATGAAGGAGAGTTACAATCTACAATTAAATTATATTGTTATTGTTATACAGTGAGTGATTTTAAACTTTTTACATAACTATTAAACTCATCTTTAATATGTGAATACTTAACGTTACAAGTTCTTTGAATAATAGATTTTCTACTGTCAAAGTCCATTTTGGAAATAATTAAACTAGAATTAATAGTTTGTAACTCAGACAAAGCTTTATTAATATCAGAAGTGAAATGTTCTCTAGTTATTTTATCTTCATAATCCAATAATTCTCTTACGTCTTTTGCTTTTTTACCAAGTAAAGACATATTCAACATATCATTATCATTTGAAAAAACGTAAATGGGTGACGAAGTAACCTTATGAGTTTTCAAATATTCTTCATTCAGTAAATGTTTCATTTCATTATTACCTGCTTTCTGAGGTTCACGAATTTCAATCCATTTTTCATAATTTCTCAATGTTTTTTCCATTGTAATAAAATATTTACGAATCAATTTACCTTTATCACTGTTTTCCATCATAGAAACATGCTTTGCTGTTTCAATAGTAAGTAAGTATTCTTTACTAGAACTGCCTCCAACTTCTCGCTCGACAGATTTGTCGAACGAAGAATAATCGGTATTAATAATAAATCCTTTATCAATCATTTTTCTTTTTATCCAATGAGAAAAATCACCTTGAGGATTTCCCAATTGAGTCCATAAATTTCTTGCATCAATTACAAAACCTTCAACTCCATCCTGTAATAATTCTGGAAATGTCTTTTGATAATCCATTACTAATTTAATTTCTTCGTCAGATAATCTTAACTTTTCAGTCAATTCTCTTTTTTCGAATACTTTTACATTTACTCCATTAATTTTTACTGATTTCATAATAGTCCTGCTTTCTTGCTATTCGGTTGCAACCCATAAATTATTTTTTATAGTGTATTAGAGGTACACTTTCATGTACTTTGAGAAATGCCAAGCCCCTCTAAAGCTTGACAAATCCGAAAGTAAGACAATGAAGTTTGACACTTCTCAAAATACATGAGTTAAATAAGTTGTAATAAAAAGGTATAATAAAAGACACCTCATAAGAGATGCCTTTAATTTGCCTTAAAAATTAAGTTATATTATGATGAATTAGCGATTTTATTCAGAAATTTTATACTCAACTGCATATCCTTTATAACTGTCAATAAATAATTCAAATAGGAAATTTATATTTGCAGTTTCTCCACAAATATTTTTAAATTTAAAATTAGACAATTTTACTTTAGGCATATCAATATTAATTTTACTGTCATAACCATCCAATCCTCTAAATAATGTTTCAGCTTTAATATATCCTTCTAATTTAGGATTCTTTGTTATATAGTCAAGAAATGTTTTATCAATTAATGCATCAGTAATTCTTAAAAAATATCTACCATTTTTAGTTACTTGTAATTCGTCACTTTTTACTGTATTTAATATGGAAATTAAAGTACCATTATTTTGGTATATTTTATAATTACTTACATCTTTAGAACCATATTTATTTTTATATTCATTTATATTCATATCTTCAACCTTTCATTTTCATCTACTTATGGAATAACCACATCTACAGTATATTCAACAGGATTAATTACTTTAATAGAACTAAAGACATAAGTGCTTAATAATTCAGTAACTTTTTCATCTAATATAGTTTTATCTGTAGTTTCCCAAACAGTTTTAGTAGTAGAACCTTCAGGAGTAGTCATGTAATATGTCCATAGAGGTTGATTTACATCTGCTTTAACCAATAATTGTATTTGATAAGTCATTTATTTGTCACCTCGTCTTATACTGTTTTAATTCCACGCTTATTTAAAGCTTCTTTAAACCACTTTTTTATCAATCCTTGTGATTTTAATTCGTTCAGAGTGTTAGTAAAATATGGACGTTCGTCTTGCCACCATCCATTTCCAAACAAATCTCCACTTAAACCATCATTAATTATTTTAGGTAAAATATCTCTGATATCAGTAGTACCACTCTTCCAATATCTAGAACCATGAATAAAATTGTCAGGGTCAAAAGCCATTTTGTTCTTGTCGTGGAACACTTTTGTAGATACTTCATTTCCACTTTGACTAATTTCATCTGTTGTAATAGATTCTCTTAAATCATATGTAGGTTGACCAGAACCATTAGCATAATAGTTATTTCTATTTATATATACATCAGAATCAACATGGGAACGTAATTTATCATTAACCTTGTCAGCAACTTCTTTAAGGCATTCCTTAATTATTTTTAATAAATAATCAGTTAATGCTTTATCTCCTAAATTAAAATTAGGCATATCAACCACCAACTTTACAATTACAAGTAATTTGTGGTTTGTAAGCAGGATTATCTAAATATGTAATTTGTGGATATGTATATGGAACTGTGGTGGGGTAGAAGGGGGCATAATTATCTAAAATTTCTTCTTCCACTATTACCTCAGTTTCTTTTAATAAATCTCCTTTTTCGTTATACTCTCTAGTTATTGTAGTAGTTTTATTTCTTTTCATTATTTTCTAACTCCTTTAACTTTTTCTTAAATACCTCAAGATGTTGTCTATAGAATTTTATATCTTCACTACCATGACAATATTTAAGGGCAGACTCATATTCCTTTATTAAATCCTGAAACATTTCTATATCAGTTTTATACATTTCTGTCACCTACTGTTTCTTTAGCTGATTTTTCGTTTAAAACCATATCCAAAATATTATAGATATTATCAAAATCCCAATACCAAATTTCTAACAAATTTATAGTATTATTTTTAGCATATACTCTTTTACGCCTATCGTGTTCTTGTTGTTTTTCAAAAATTTTTTTTGAACTATGGAATCCTTTTACATAATGCTCGTGCTGTTCGCCTTGATATTCAATTAACATATTGTAATTTGGCAAATAAAAATCATATGATAATAATCCACCACCTAAACCTATTAATCTTTCAAATGTTTTTTGTGGAATACTTATTATTTTATTAAAATTCAAATATTCTTTAATTTCCTTTTCGCCTTTAGATTCTGAGCATATTGGACAACATTCGTTATTCCTATTTCGGTTTTTAATTGTTGCATTCCACTCATGTTCACAATCATTACATTTCCACCAGACTTTTTGACTACTATTTGGTGTATAATCTTCTGGATTTTTATCATTCTTGCATAATTCCACTCTATACAAAGTTTTGGATTATTTATTAATAGATTATTATCATTAGTAGGATATAAACCTGAACAATAGGGGCAACCATTTCCTCGATTTCTATTATTTACACTTGACTTCCATTCGTGAAAAGAATTATTAGAGCAAATCCACCATACTTTCTTATTGCTACAATAAGTCACATCAAAAGGAGTTAAACCTCCATTCTTTGTTGGATGCCATTCTTTTGCTAATTCTGGTCTTTTTGTTGCAAGACAGTTTGATAGTCCCACCTGTCTTCCATTACATACACCACATCCTATTCCTTGTAAAACACAACCCCAACTTAATTCAAATATTTCACCACAATGATCTTTTAAACATACCCACTTCAATTTTTGATTATTTCCACTATATGTATCACTAATTAGTTCATATGGTTTGTTGTTTATTTTACACCATAATTTTATATTTTGAATAGTATATGAATTATATACATCAAATTTTAAAGGGACTCTGTTGTTTTTTAAATTTGATAAACTTATTTGATAAAAATAACCATATTCATCCATTAATAATAATTTTTCTCTATTATTTATATAATCTTTACTTAATAATATATATCCTAAATTATGTACAGTATCTTTGACTTCATTATAAGTAAATTTGTTCATGTGTTATAAACTCCTTAATGTGTATTATATAAATATCATTTATTTTCTTTTGACACTTTTCTTTTCTTTTCCCTATTTATTTTAGTACCGTTATTCCAACCAATTGCCTCTGAAATGAATCTCAAATTTTCAGGATTACTTTCATTGATAATAGAAGGAAGTTTTTCAAGCGTTTCTTTCATTCCTTGCTCACTTGGCAACTTGTCTAATAATTTATCTACAGCTTTCTTAAACTGTATTCCTAGACTTCTATTGTTATCAAGGTATTGCTGAATTTCTTTTTCAACATTTGATTTAATAAAATACACTTCATCATAGTGAATTTGGTCTATAATTGATTTAAGCGTTCCATTTTCTTTGATTTCATCATACTGAACAACTGTCTCTTCATCAGAAAGTTCGTAGTCTGTATAATTAATAAGAAGGGAAATTTCAGTCATGAAATCTATAAGTGAAAAGTCTATATTGCCTGTTTCTTCATCAACTACTGATGATACTATATTTTTAATAATCACTTGTTTTAAACTTAGTGGGAGGTACTTCTTTACTATTATATCTGACATATGTATTAATCTCCTTATATTCTAATTATTTTATGTTTGAATAAAATGACACTTCTATCACTATTTGATAGATTTAAATTTACTACACTTATAACCTTGTATTTCTTCTTGAATACGACCTTCTTTAGCTTTAATAAGTAAACTACAATTTCGATTATATTTAGTACAACCGATGCAATTAGATTCAAATTGTTCTAATTGAGATGAATTTTCGAAAACACCTATGTAATCTACAGGTTTAATTATTATTTCAATTCTTGGATTATCAGAAGTATAATTAATACTCTGAACTCTTTCACATAACTGAACATCATCTATCCAAACAACCTCAGAATCACTAATTGCATCAGCCATACATTTAAAATAATTATTAGCATCCATATCTGTACGGGGAAAGAAAAAGTTACAATCCATATAATAGTGTTGAAACTTATTTTCTGATTTTATCCATTTCTGAAGTTTTACTTGTTCTTTGACATATTTAGTGAAATCTTTTTGATACTTTGTTGCTTCTGAAGTCTTATAACTCATTGCCATCGGTCTTCCGTTTTTTATTATTGCCCGATACGCAAGATAGTGATTGACTGAGGGAGGGATAGGGGATATAAGTTTTAATATTTCAGAAATAATATCACATCCTTTGATTTATTTTAGATTTGTTAATTTGAAATGGAGTATAATAAAAGGAAGGTGAGTGGTTACACCTTCCGTAAAGTTAAAACGAAATACATATTTTATATTTTTCTTAATTCGAATTTGCCGACATCAACTGTGCCGACACCAGTTATTTTTACTGACATTGATAATTTTGCAGAATTAGCAGGAAGAAGAAAATTAGGAGTTCTTATTACTCCACTCCAATTTCCAACATTTAATGCTCCTGAATTTGATGACTCAAAGTTTAAAACATTCCTTGCACTTAGATAGGCATATGAAGAATTAGATGCTGTTACATACACAGTGATGTTTGTGAATGGTACTGTTACATTTCCAATGAACAATTCTACAAGTGCATAAACTGTATCTCCAACAGAAAAACCAGTTGAAATTGTTGAACTATTAAATGATGTTTCTGTAGTAGTTGTTGTCACAATTCTCTGTAATTCGCCTAATTGTCCATCGGGTCTAATTGTAATCTTTGACGGAGTATTAGCACCTCCACCAATGCTCCAACCAGTAGCTATACCATTTACATCACCCAACATCATAGAATTTTGATTCAAAACACTTGAATCCGAATTAGATACAGCAAATAAATCAATAGGTTTGATATAAGAATTTAATTGATTATATATCTCTTTTCCCATTACAAAACCACCATAAGCTGATGGATGAAGACCGTCAGTTCTCATAACATCTGCTATTGGGTCAGAAGTTGTTGGATTAGTTAGAACTTTTGCAAAATCTACAAGGAATACATTGTTTTCTTGTGCGAATTTTCTTATCCAACTATTAACTTCACACCATGCTTTTTTCTTAGCAGGAGTATCAACTCCACCTGTTGAATTAGCAGGAGTTAAGGTAGTTATAATTGGAGCAATTTGATTTGATATTAAAGTATTATATAATTCATCTAATTGGGGAATAATTACATCGGATGTGTCACCATTTCTTATATTATTAATACCTATGGTCAGAAAACAATATTGAGGGGAGTAGTCTAAAACGTCTGTTTTTAATCTTGATTTAAGTTGTGATATTGTATTTCCAACAACCCCTGAAACCTTCACAACTTTAAATCTTTGTCTTAAAAATATATTTGCCCAAGTAAAATAACCTAAGTTACTTACTGAAGTTTGAGTTGGATTGAAATCAAGTCCAATATTTGCGGCAGTAATACTATCTCCAGCAAGGACTATTGAATTTGTATTAAATATTGGAGGTTTATTATTACCTCCACGAGACATAAGTTTTATTTTATCTTTTACTCTCATATCTACCGCCTCCTATATAATATGTACGCCATTAGCTAATACACTTATATTTCCATTGGCAATAGCCGTTAAATTTACTCTTAATGCTTTTATCAATGTGACATCAAATTCATATAAACCTTTATCTGATGTACTCGTAATTGGTGTTTGGGTTACATCTCCAACTTTTCTTCCTTCAAATGTGCTAAAATTAATACCATCTAAGGACGCTTCAAAAGCTACGGTAAAATTTGTTGACGTACCAATAATTTGAACCATTAAATCTGTTGAATCTCCAATATGGACTGTCTTACCTGTCTGCATAGTAGTAGATGCCAAATGCACATTGTCGTAAAATACTGTACTTTGCATAGCTGTCAATTCCTTTCTATAAACTTACTATAATTGTTATAGATAGGCACTAAGCTCAAATTACACTTATGGATATAATCTCAGGTTAATGCCTATCCTGTTATATTTAAATTAGTCATTTTGCTCCTTTTATTGTTATAGATTGTTATAGAAATAGGAGGGTAGGAGATATATTCACACTACCCATAAAAATAAATCTATTTTACTAATATTCCAACAATTGTTGTAATTGCTGTACAAATTGCTGCTATAATTACTCCATATAATGCTAACTTAGACTTTGTTATTTCTGTTTTATTTGTCTTATCAGTTGATTGATTTGAGAGCTTATTATCTATATCAATAAACTTTTCATCATGTGCTTGTAATTTTTCATTTTGTAAATCTAGTTTTTTATCTAGTTTCGCTATTAACTTAGGTGTCTCAGATAAAGCAACTAAAGCTTCTGATTGTCTTTTTCTATCTGCATCACGTTCTATATCTCTTTTTTCATTTTCTTGTTGTAATGTAGTTAGAACTGTTAATGAATTTTTTATATCCTTTAAATCACTCATCTGTTCTTTCATGTTTTTTACTTCATTCTTTAATGTGGCTAACTCTGCTATTTGAATACAGTTATGTTGTTCCATACGCATTACCTCACTTGTTGTATATAAATTTAGAACAATCTATATAAATTATTTTATTATTTTTGTTGACATACAGTTAAGGTTATGCTAAACTATAACTGTATTATTTTTTAATACACCTCATCAAACGATAAAGGTTGGTAGCCTGTTTGATGGGGTATTACATATTATTTTAATTTAATTTTTTATTACTTAACAATATAATAATATCTATCCTAATTCATACCAAAACAGTCTCAAAAAATATTGTAGTGAATTAGTAGTATCAAGATTAGCAAAAGTAGCTAAAAATGAGCTTTGGGGAGGAAGTATCCATTCTATTACTTGGTTTGCTGGTTTCATATATTCCCTAGCAAAAACAGTACCGCCAGTTACAGCTAAAGTAGGGTCTTGAGGGTACACCTTAAAAGTAGCTTCATTTGAGCTACCAAGATTTAAATTAAATGTTGGATTATTAACTGTTGTTTGTGGAGTATAAGTTGCATCTTTTATGAACTCTATCAGAAATTTACCTTCAGCAAAACTAGGTGGTTGAAGATGAATATATTTTGATGATGTGTTTACACCATGAAATTTATATACTTTACCTGCTGCAATAGTGTTATAAAAATCCATATAAAAAGCTTGACCATTATGTATTGCTGCATGTTTTGTATCAATAGAATCTATACCACCAGTATATGCATCAGCAGAGATTCTTTTATGATATCCTTGGTTAGTTATGCCTAATATTTGTCCTAAATAGCCTTGTGATTCATTATCCAATTATTTCACCTCTTTTGTTAATGATATTTATATTTAATTTTAATAAAATACATCTTTGGTGTTGTTTTTAGGGAAAAGTAGAGTAAAAAATAAGGGAATAGAAGGGAGATTAAATTACTCCAATCTACTCCCTTATCTGAATAGTTTATTTCTTTTTACTTTCAATTTCTTCCCATCCAAAATTAGAAGGAGTGAAGAAACACTTTATAAATTCGGAATCAAAGCGTTCTTGTAACTCTTCTAACGAATACCAAGTTCCAACTTTTATATTAGCAGGTGGAACAGAAGGATGTATGTATACTAAATATTTAGTCATTATATCACCTCATTATACTGCTAATGTTGGGTCTGTAACCAAGTTAAAGAACTGGGTATCTCCACTAGCATTTGTCCATCCAAATACTTCACATTCAAATGAAAGGGAAGCTGCATTTGTAGAAGTGGCAAATTCGAAATTAGGGTCTGGCTTTGCTTTCTCAATTATGATTGTTTTTATTGCAATGTTACCAGCCTTATCTTCTACTTTGGTCTTGGCAGTTATTCTTATAAGTTTAGGTAATTTACCACTTATAATTTTAACTCCATTTGCAGTAGCTCCAGTTGTATAATCACAAACTGCTAACATTCTCATGCCTTTTTTAGCAGTATTGAATGTCAAAACGCTTGAAGTTATTGAATACTGTTCAATAGTTGGTGCTGAAGCAACAGGTGTAACTTCACTTCCTAAATTATCATCTGTATCAATATTATACACTTTTAAAGTACCAGCAATTATATTACTAATAGGTAAAGTAATTGTACCTGCTGTAGCGTCAACCGTAAATGTACCCTCAAATGAGTTCATTTGCGCACCAGCTGTATTTGTTGCACCAGTTTTGATTGCAATTATATTATCATCAATCAATGGTAGGTTTGCAGTAAATTTTGCAGTAGGGGAATGATAATTTGTATACTGAATCTGATTATCACTACCACCTTTAATTTCAAGCTTTTCATATGCTTCAGAAATACTAGCATCTGTAGCATATTTTACCTGAGCTAATACATTTCTTGTATTGTAATCTTGGATTGTAAAGTCTAAAACTTTAGCCCATACTTGCTTTTGTCCTATAGCCATGTTTTTACCTCCTATAATTATTTTATTGTCTTAAAATATGATTCTATTTTTACTTCTTCTGGTTTTGCACCAGCTAGAAGTTGTTTTATAGCTAAATAGTATTGTTCTTTCAATTGACCTCTTTGCAGTTGTTCGTAAAACTGATATATATTTAAATCCCATATGTTTATTATATTTAACCCATTACCATCCATATTAGCTACAGCAGAAATTAAATCTTCTAACTCTGGTCTATCATTGTTCTGTTGTTGTTGAATTTTTCGCTCCATTTCCAAACATCTTCTATCGAATTCGTCTAATTCTCTTTCTTCAAAAGTATCTAAGCAATTAACATATTTAATTGCTTTAATGAGTGAATTATAATTGTATCTATTCAATTCGACAGATTCAGATATAAACACAATATCATTATTGCTTTTTTGAATATTAAATTGAAGCTTTGTGAAATAAAACAATGAATAAATTAGATTTGGCATTAAATTATTCTCTAAACATAATTTGAGAAGTACATCAAAATCATCCTTACAATTAGAACAAAATGTTTTATCAATTAAACTATCTTTAGTAATAATGCAACTTGATAAACAAGCAGAATATTGCTCTTTACCTAAAATAGCAATATCCCTCAAAAGAGGTGAATATATCGGAATATTCTCTACATATATAGGTAAATTAGCTAGTAATTTTAATTTATCCATATTCCACCTACCTAGATTTAGTTCTCATTCGAAATTGATATCCAGTAAAATTATCATTAAATATTGCCAATTGACATTTATCCTGTAATACAAGATTATACCCACCACCGAAATCCAGACCATTTAAATTCATAGTTAATAATTTCAAAATTTTAACAGGACGCATCAAATCCTCATCAAGTTTCCACATATCATTATGTACGGCAATATCAAATCCAACTACTATATCAGCAAGGATATTATTATTCAGTGGATTAATTGAGGGAAAGTACATTCTTATTTCTGCTCTTTTTTCAGACATAGTTTTATCATTAAATGGACGATAAAAAATTCTACAATTTATATTTCCATCATCTTGATTAAATACTTCTTCAATCTCTTTTTGTGAAATATCTTTTAACAGAGCATCAGAAGTATCAAATTTTAATAGTTTTGATATGTCTGGAATATCAAATAATTTCTCGGCAATTTTAGGAAGTATTTTATCTATATCAACTAAACTAATTTTTTCTGACACTAAATCAACTCCTTAACTTTAAATCAGAGATTTAATTTGGATTCTAAGCGGATTTGCACAAACAATTATATCATCAGAACTTTTTACCCATAACTTAATATATCCTGATGTGTTACCTGCTGTAATTAAACAGGTATTCGAAACTGCATTTTGACTTGTAATTGTGGCTAAAGAAGTAGGGGATATACCATCATCTGCTGTAATATAATATTGTGATTGTTTTGAAATTACTTCGCCATTATTTCTAAACATACAACTGAATTCGGACGATTTATTTTTATATATGTAGGTAGGCAATCCATTAATAAATTCAACAACGTAATTATTTTGTGCTATTACTTCGACATGAACTTCTATTGTGTCATAAACGGATATATCCTCACTTAATTTTACTGTTATTGTACAAACACCTATTTTCAAAGGAGTTATTTCACCATTTGTTATAGTCAAAATAGTATCATCTGAAACTTCGTATAGTAAAGAAGGGGAAGGTATAATTAATTCATTGTCTTTAACTTCAACAGAAATTGTAGGTCTTTGTCCCAAATTAAGATATAAAGGTTCAGTATTTAAGATTTTTATTGAATAGTTATGAAAGATTACACCTTCATTCCAAGCTATTCCTGTTACGAAATCATCTCTAGAATCTTTTTCAGTCCATTCCATTTTAATTTTAAGAAGCCCAACTTCCACTAAATCTTGAGGTTCTGATACAATTTTATAAACCTTTTTACCCAGAATAAATCTTTGCCCTTGGTATAAATATTCTGTATCAGTATTGTTAGTACATCTCACTATAATTTGATTGTCAGGCAAAGTCATATAATTATTCTTATCGTCACTAATTGTTCCATCAGATATAATACAAGGAATCTCAAAAGGTTCATTTGTTGATAAAACATTATTTTTATTGTAAAATTTTAATGTGTTATTACATTTCTGAATAGTTGATATATCATATCCATCTACAGTTTCTTTTACATTTACCAATATATAGTAAGCCAATTCTTTAGAAACTTTACTTTCATACTGAATAATATCACCTACATGGAAATTATCTGTATGTTTTGTTTTAATTTCAATTGTAGAGTATTTGGTTTCAGAAATACTTTTTTTATTTTTGCCATAATCAGCTATACATTTATAGGGAATGGAATCTTTATAAATTGTGTCAGCTCTATCAGAATTTATCAAAATATCAAAAGATGATATTGCATTACTATAATTGTTGTTATAATCTTCTATCAACTTTTGTGTATCAGTACTAGACATGTTGGTTCTCGTATAATTAATAAAATATGTTAGGTCTATAGATATGATAATCACCTCGATTCTTTATGAATTGTAAATACTTTTGATTCTCCAAGTCTTCCTGTCTCTGCTTAGATAATCTTTAATTGTATTAACATTTTTCTTTTCAAGTTTATCAAGCATTTCTAAAAAAGTTTTACGCTCATTTGCTGGAGAAATAACATTAAGTTCACTACTTGTAAATGTTAGACCAAAAACCTTTAATTTGTTTCTGTCTTCCTCAAAATACTTTTGATACATTAAATCAACAAAGAGAGAAATCTCTTGAGGAATTAGGTCAAAATTAAATTGTAGTAATACATCATCTTTATCATAAAAATCAACATCAGGTTTGCCAAATTTATAAATTTCATCTATAGCCTGATTTAATAAGTCTAAAGTATGATCTTGAACTAATAATTGAACTTGTTCCTCTGTCAATCCTTGATAATTGAAGAATTGCTTATCATTCACAAGCCTTTTGTAAAACTTTTTAAAAATTATTGATTCATAGGAGGTAGCCATTTAAACCACCTCCATTCTATGAGTTTTTTGGTCTACCAGCTTTTTTTGCTTGTGCTTCTATGGGTTCTGAATTATTAACCTCAGTTACCGTTTCTGCACTTTTGCTTTTTAATATTTCATTTTCTGCCTTTAAATCCTGTACCATTTTTAATAAATCAGACAGTGCAGTTTTAGAATCTTCTTTCTCTTTATCTGAATTTTCCTTCTCTGACTTTAGTATCTCAATTTCTTGTGTTAGCCGAGTTAAAGTTTCTTTAAGTTTACTATCTTCTTTATTTTTACTTTCATCAGATACAAGTTTATTTATAAATGAATTATCATTCTTTCTTCCACTTTTTAATTCTTCATAATGTTCAAGCAAAACAGTTGTTACATTATGTGGAGGTATTTGATTTCCTCTTTCCATAACAAATAGCATTTGTTTTAATCTTGACATCAACATTGTTGATTTAATCCTATTAATTCTTTTAAGATTTTCTAAAGAATCATCTTTTAATAAGCCTACTATTTCATTATCATTCAAAATATTTTCTCTATCTTCAATACCAAGTTTCTTATAAATTTCGTCTTCTTCAGATGGGTGAAATCTTAATCTTCCTATCTTGAAAATATCTGACTTTGTATTTTCTATTTCAATGTCATCCCAAAGAACTCTTTCTACTACACATTCTTCGTCTTCATCTCTACCACGAACAAATATTCCTTGCTGATTTATTTGACTAGGAAATCCTATAGGTGATTTTTCATAATTAAATAACCTTACTTTTCCATTTAATAAATCCATATTTTAATTTCTTCCTTTCGGTTTAAAATTATAATAGGGTAGGGGAGTTAATTTTACTCCCCTACCTAACTATTATATTAATACTTAAGCAAACTTAATTTTTGCTATTTTATCAAGGTAATAAATTGTATAATCTACTTCAAAACCAGTAAACTTCAATTTAACCTTTTCTGCATCATTATCATATGTTTCATACTGTCTCATTTCTCCACGAATATCCATCTCACCTATCTTACCAGCAATACCGAATATTCTCTTATCAGGAACAAGAGTTTTTCCAGAAGTAGTCTTCTTTGCAGTAGGAATTGAAGATAACATAATACCATCATACATTGCAAGTCTACCAAATCTATTCAACTCATTTTTCAATTCGTCACTAAGATACTTTTCATATCCAGTCATTCTTGAAACGGGGTCTATGTATTTGCTAAGACCAACTGCAAATGCGTTTCCTTCACTCATATCTCTAAGATATCTAGTAAATGTATCCATATTTGTCTGAGTAAGTGCTGAACCAGAATCTATGTTTTGGTCTCCAGTAATAGCATCAAGGGCAGTATCTATTCCATTGAATAATCTATAAAACATTTCCTGTTCAAAAGATTCTCTAGTTAAATCAGCCATTTTAGCGATAGACTTCCAACCATTCCTTCTTAAATCAGAATAATCCAATTCAGTTTCAGCCTGTAAAGCAAACTTTACTGGTGTAAACAGGGTAGGGTCTACATATGATTTAGGTACATTACCTCCTCTTACAGCATCATATACTTTTATGGTATTTTTAGGCAATCCAGTAAATGCTGTTTCATCAAATTCGCCTATTGAACCCATATCAAATACATTTCCAAGTATAGAAGTATCAGGATTGAATACCATAGGTTCAACTGTCTTTTTAATTAACTCAGAAACGATAGTTGTATTTTCACTTGATTTGCCTGACTTACCAACTTCTTTTGCGAAATTATCAAGAATATCTATAACTTCTTTGTCTTCGGCAACAAGTGTATTAGCTTTTGCTTTTTCTGAAAGTTCTATAATATTAGTTTCCTGAAATGCACTGGCAACTTCAGGTGTGTATAACAATTTAGACATATTAAAATCCTCCTTATAATTATTTTACTATTAAGCAATCGTCTTAGGCTCTACAACTTCAAATGCATACAATGTATGACCAGTATCGTCATATGTACCAACATATCTATATGGTGATACTTTACCTGAAGTAGCTTTAATTAATTTACCAGTATTTGTAGTTGACCCTGCAACTAGATAATCTCCAGCAGACAAACCTGTTGAATCAACTTGGTCTGTTGCCCATGTACCAGAAACAAGTTTCTTTAATACTGCAAGAGTGTTAGCTTTAACAACATCCATATTATATTCAGATATTTCCATATCTGACTGATACCCTGTTGGAACTGCATCAAAATCCACAAAATAAGTTTCTACTCCAACACCATCAGCCTTACCTGCAACTTTAGTAGTAAAATTCTTAGTACAAATTGTTCCACGATTCATATCTGCACCAACTTTATAAATCTCACTTGTACTGCTACCAGATATAATATTTCTTAGCATATCAAAATCCTCCCTTATTTTTTTAGATAACTTTTTACGATGTCTAAAGCAGACAACATAACATTCTCTTCACCATTGTTTAAGTCTGTTTTTACTTCTTGTGACTTACTTTTTGTTTCAGAAGTTTCTATTTCTTTCTGTGAAACTTCTTTGTTTTCTTTAAATTTATGTAGAGCTTTCCTGCCCTTTATTAGCTCAATTTTCTCTTGGCTATTTTCTAAATTTTCAAGAGTTAGTTCTGCGAATATTGTAGATAATTTTTCGTCAGTTTCCAATTCGGATTCCTCAATCAAATTGTCTTCAAGTGCAAACTTTTTCAAACATTCCTTTTTCTCAGCTAATTGTCTTTCTAATTCAGCTTTTTCCATTTCTAATACTTTTTCCTTATAAGGTTCAAGTTCTGAAATTTGAATTGTGAGATTTTCTTTTTCAGTAGTAAGTTCAGCTATAGCTTTGCCAGCTTCTGCTAGTTCCTTCTCAGTATTTGTTAGATTATTATTTATTTCGGAAATTTGATTATCAATCTGAGTCTTTTCAACAAACACCATCTTAACATCCTTCTGAGAATTAATACTTATAGTTTCATCACTATTTACAGAATAACTGAATTCTACAAAATCTTCGTCCTTATCTCTATCCCATGTATAAGCTACCGCCCTATATTCTAGGGGGTATAATACAGAAATATAATACCATTTACTATTATCAGTACTATTTATTGCCCTTCGTACCTTTGTGTATAAATCATTATCTGTCAAAGAAGAGTTCTCTATAGCACTCTGACCTTCTTTATGCATATCTTTATTACCTCCTTCATTTATATTTATATCTATATCTAAAATAGACTCTTCATCTATTTGGGATACTTCTTTTTTGGCTTCTTCATTAACTAAATCTTCTGTAAAAGCCATTACTAGTTGAATTTCATCGTTTTCTTCTGCAACTTCTAGCATACCTGCATCTTTATAAGCAGGTGTTACAAATTCTCCAAGAACACAGTTACCAAGCCATATTATGTCTTTTAACCACTTTACACCATTTTCTTCATAACTATTTGCATAAGAAATTTCCCAACTTGTCTTTATCTCTTTCTTTAATTCAAGAATTCTATTTAAAGCAGAAATAGCTTTGTCATATCTTTTCCATATCTTAGCTCTCGCAACAATACAGTTCTTTTTCTCACCATCAATCTCAATTTCTTCAACTGTAGCTGATGTGTGAAAACCAATAGGCGATGTATCAAATTCATATTTTTTTATTTTTTTACCATCTGCATCTTTTATAAAACTAATCTTCATGTTATGACCAGTAAAGTCATACTCACCTTTGTTATTCTTTATAACCTTACAAACTACAGGTTGGTTTGTTAAGCCAGCTTTCTCATCATCAGTTAAGTCATTTTCTTTCAAGCCAACACCATTTGCGTTAGCTACATCAAGCGGACAAATTAAAAACTTTCCTTCAAGACATGTTTTATCTTCACTTTCAGACAAAGATACCAAACTACCATTTATTTTTATAATTTCGTTCAAAATTTCACCACCTTTTATAATGAAACGGGATAGAAGTATTAACCGAACTCTATCCCGTTTTCAATTAATATTTTTTGAATCTCATCATCTGATACAACTATTTCCTCATCACACTCAATAGACTCTATTTCAAAATTTTGATTGAGATTTACTTTAATATAACTTGGACAAAATGGACATTTTATATTAATAGTATGCATTTATGTCCTCACATTCTGATTATAATCATCATCATACTCTTGTCTGGTTTTATCTTTATTTGATTTGGGTTTTCCGCCAGTATCCGCCCCATTATCTCCATTATTAGTAAATGCTGTCATTCTTGGTTTAAATATTTTATCATAGCCTAATTCATTTTCTTCTTTTCTTTGCTTGGCTTCTGTTTCAATATCATATCCTAAAACCGAATAAACAGATTTTAAACTAGCATTTAACTCTGAGTAAAGCATACGTGCTAATTGCATTGACAATTCAGCAGATAATTTTTCTGAATCTATAACCTTTACCTTTGGGCAATACTTGATATCAATTCCATTATCAATCAAGACACCTTGATAGAATTTATAGAGTATTTTTTCAAGCTGTAAACTTATTTTATTTATAAGTTTCATCAATTCAGTTATACTGACCTGTGCAGCACCAAAACTACCTTTATCAACACTAAGATAACTTATTCCTACACTAGTCATTATTTCATTTCTTAATTGATTTTTATTTTGAACATTTGTTCTTTCAAGTGTCGGTTCAATATATTTAACTTCTTCTGTCCAAGGCAAGCCTGTATAAACACTAGTACCAGAAGCACTTAAAGAAAGCATTAAGTCTGTATGTGCTTTTGCTTGTGCATCATACCAGTTTATATTTGTGGTGTTTTTGTCTGACATAATGAGTTCTTTAGCTAGTTTTTGAAAGATTATTTTCTTACCTCTAACCAAAGTATTCTTATCATCAGATAATTCAATATTTTCCAATCGTATTACTGGTTTTAATGATTTAAAAATAGGTGATAAACCGTATTTTCTTTTCAAATTATTTATTCTTATTACTCCTGAATTTTGAATATCTAACTTCGCATATTGCTCACGATTTTCATATGCTTTGTACACTTCTGATGGATATGTGGCTTTTATTTCTTCATTAATATCCTTATAAAAATACGGTTGGTTCTTTTTATTTTTCCTATAAATTTTATTCAGCCTACTAGTCAACTCATTAATATTTATCCAAACATATGGCTCGCCACCTTCGTTATAATCGGCAATTTCAGCTACTCCAAGAGGGTAATAATCTATCTGATATTTAGATTTTTTGGAGTCTTTTCTTAAATAAAATATGTAATTGCCTTCCAAGTAAGCCATAGGTATAGAATCTACAATTAGTTTATCAATGTCAATTTTTTCATTAAATTCGGATATTATTTTACCAACTGTTTCTATAACTTCTTTATCCTCATCAGAAATATCATTATAAATCAATTGAATTTCTGGATTTACATTTGTTTCAATTGCCTCGTAAACTTTACCAAGAATATCATTCTTATTTATAAAGAATCTGATTATATTATTTATTTGAATAATTTTTTTTATATCAGCTTGTGAATTCAAAGCCAAAGTATCTATGTCATCTATAGAAAATTTTATAGGGCTTCCTGTTTCATTAAAATATGTAGACCTAAAGTTATCCTTATTTTTATAATCATACATTGCTTTTTCTAAAGCTTCTTGTGCATTTTTTTGTGAAGTAATTACATAGGTATTATCATCAATTTTATCTATTTTTGTGTCCTCCAATAATTATCACCAACTTTCTGATTAGTTTAAAATTTATATTATAATTGAATATTTAAGCTTGATACACAAGACTTAATTTGAGATAAATCCATAGATTGTTGAGGTTTTAATAAATCTTTTTCCAAAAGAGATATAAAATAACTCCCATAACTACAGCTACTATATCTATCTTTCATTGCACCTTTTTCTTCTTCTAGTCTTATATTACCACCCACTACAGTAAATGTTAAATTTATGGATTCATTTATCATTAATTCAAATTGCATATATGGTTCAATAAATTTTAACTTATAAATTAAATCATCTGTTTCTCTAAATTCTTTATCTATTTTATTAAGATATTCTTCACCATCTATTGCATCAACTGGAATTGATATCATCTTACTTTGTAATTTATCTCTAAAATCCACAGCGATTGCACTATTTAATGATAAACTACCACGTATAGGGTATATTACAGGCTTAAATTTAGAAGATAATGTTTTTTCTTTTAATTCTTCTATTAATGATTTATCCAAGCTTTTATGTTCCATTACACTGTAAGCTTCGTATTCTATACCTCTTTCCTCATCTTTTGTCACAACTGCTAATCTTTCAAATATTGCAATACCTGCTTGTTGGAGGTCAAGAACTATATAATCTGCTTCAAAATCATTATATATTTGTTTTATTCTTAATGCTTGTTTCCCAGTATGTTCTCCTTGATGACTTTCCATATAAACATATTCTCTCTCATATCCTTTAGCTGTTGGCAAAGCTCTTATACAAGTCATTATCGTATTATCATTTGCCTCACCTTTACGAGTAGCTATATCTACAGATACAACTCTTATTTCACCATCAATTCTTTTAATTTTATATGGATTTCTATTATTTTTAAAATTTTCTACATCATAATTATTTAGTGGATAAAACATCTTTTTAATACTTCTGTTTTTAGTAAACAATTCTAATTTAAAATATGCATCTCCATTTTCGCCAAATGGGATATTTTCATATTCTTGTTGAAAAGATATAGCATCCATTTTTAACTTATCTTTAGCTATTAATTTTTTAGTTTTTATACCATGTCTTATTGCTACAGGATAATCAAAATATATAACTCCTGCCTTTTCACCATTAAGCATAAGTTTTATATTTTCTTCCATTTCACCATACCACCATAAAGTTTTGTAATATGCTGATGTTATAAGAATTTCTTTTGGTTCTTCAATAAGATGAGAATATTTTTGTATTTTTGTATATGGAGTTTGCCTTGCAATAGCAAAAGGTCTTACAATTTCATCATATTTAACTTTGTCCATTATACGGAATTCCTCACCTATCGTAAAACATGACCTTTCACCTCTGCCTCCGTCATCACATATAACTGCAACAATTTTGGAAGCATTATAAAAATTACAAATTCTATCATTTTGAGAGTTTTTGAAATAACTTATTTCTCTATTAAGATTTGGGGAGTCTTTTCTTAAACTATCAATTTTACCAAATATTATACCTGCTTGTTTTTTAGTTTTAGCAACTATTACAATTTCACTATTTGGATAAAGTACAGCCCTAGCACACGCTAAAAGAGCTATTAACCACGATTTTGCACTTGCTCTTGATGCTATTGTTACAAAACTATCACAAATAGACATAAAATATATCCACAATATTTGATACAAATGAAGCTTTATTTGAAAATAATGTTCAATAAATCTATGTATATTTCTTCTATAAAATGTAACCCAATCAATAACATTATTTTCCCATAATTCATCTCTTGTTTTTGATGTCATTTGCTTTGGTTGAATTGATGGATTTGATGACCTAGCATGTCTGTAATAATCACCTTGATAATTAGTAATATTACTCATCTTTAATATCATCCTTATTTTCTTTAAAGGACAAATCTTCTCCATCAATCATAAAATCTTTGATGCCAGTAAAGAAATTTTTAATAGGTCTAACTATGTAATTTTTAATATAAGGAATAAATCCATCCATATCCTTATATTTTTCTTGTTGTTCCCACCATTCCGCAGGTTTATATTGTTCAATATCTTTAATCCAAACTCCAAATCTATCAACGCTTTGTCCAGTACTGATAGCATTTGCCTTTGCTGGGTCTACACTTGCTGTTTTAAATAATTCCTGTAATTCTTTTACATCTTGAGCAGTATCTTTTTTTTCTACACGTTTATTCCTAATAGTTAATATTTTTATACATATTTCTTTTAATAATGTTATTTCAGCTTGATTTTCACATTTATGTGTCTTTTTCCAATTAGTTAATTCAGATTCTAAGAAAACAATATCATCTAAACTAAATCCTTTTCCCCAAAACAATTCTAAATCTTTATCAATATCTTCTTCATAGCTTTCACTAATAATATCATTATTTTGAGAGTCAACTATACTATCACTATCTTTAAATCTAAATGATGTTATATTAGCATTATTCTTTCCTGTAGAACCTAATTTACTTTTATAATAACCAAAGACCGCATCTGCTTTTTTACCTTTTCCTAAAAGTCCTTCAATGTGAGATTGAGTTTGTTTTAAAGCTTCATTACTAAACATTACATCTAAATCTTGACATGTAAGATACAATGCTTTTTCTATATTATTATAAATAGAAAAATATGAGTTATATATTTCATTACAATGGTCTTTACAAATTGACATCCAACCATTTTTATCAATCATTGGATTTGTGGCTTCATAAAATTTTGAACTTGATAATATTTTTTTGCAAACTCTACAATAACTTTCACTAGACTTAACTTCTTGTTGTGACTTATTAGCCACATTTTTTAATCTTGGCAAATATGCCACCATCCTTTATCATTAATTTTTATAAAACAATATCTTTAAATTCACCTACTTTAAATCTTAGTGTAAATTCTCTGAACTGTCCTAGTGTATTATTTGTATAACCATATAAATCATGGAATAACTTATGTACATCTTTCCTTAAACATACACCTAAACCATATTTATTATGTAATTCATATAACATTATTTTAATATTATTAAATTCTGTTTCAGTATAATCACTTACACTTCTACGTTGGTCTAATCCTAATGACTCAAATACTTCATTTACAATATTTTTAAATGGATATAAGTGATGTATATTATCAAATTTACCATTAGTTAAAACACACTTATAATGACAATTTTCCATACTTTGAATTTTCCACGCTTTTATTTCACTTCTTAATTCAAAATATAGAGGAGTCCTTCCTCCTTGCCATCTACCATTCAATTTTCCATTTAAAGGATTTTTATGTCTAGGATTATTCTCTCCAGACCATAAACCTTTCGTCCTTTCAGAAATCAAAAATCTTCTCTTATCTTCTTTACTCCATTTGATACCATACAACGCATTATTTTCACCAACGTATTTTCCTGTTTTGGAAATAGATAATTTTCTTTTGGTTTCATCAGATTTAGGAACACCAAACATTGGAGAATTTTCTCCAGACATTTTAACTGACTTTTGAAGGTTTGCCCTTACTTGTGTTTGTTTAGTTTTGTACAAATCTAAATCATTAGATATTCTTAATCTATAAGCATTATCCCATATCTGTTTAGGTGTAAAATCAGGATAAAAATTATTTATTAATTCTTCACACGTATATTGAGAATATCTTATAATAAATAATTTATTTTCCTCTGGTTGCCAAAAATGTTTTGATTTATAACTGTCATTCATAAAATGACCGTCTTTTCCACATTCTCTACAAACATTTCTTAAACCGTCTTTACACATTTTATCAGGTGGAAAATGCTTTATGTCATTTGGTAATTCTCTATCACATTTTATACAAAATTTATAACCATCTTGCGGAATTTTCGTTAAATGATTAGTAAATGAATAACCATCACATTCCTTACAATTAAACGAAAAACTATCTTTATTATGTTTAGTTTTAAAATAATAATCAGTATTAGCAGGAAGTTTTCTATTACACTTTTTACAAATTTTATAATTATTTTTTGCAAAATATTTTTCATTTTCATTATTTTTTCTAACTATGTTTGCACATTTATTACAGTATGTATTAGGTTTGAGTTTTTGAGATTTAATATAATCTGTGAATTTTATTAATTTTTCAATTCCACACATATCACATTTATAAGTAACCTTTTCATTTGAGCCTATCATTAAATCAGTTACGCTAACCACAATTGTATCTTTTAATTTACAGTTATAGCCTTTAATTATATACCAATCTAAATTTTTGCGATTTATAGTAACTTCAACTTCTTTAGTTAATAACATTTTCGTATTCCTCCTAGTTAACTCTCCTAGAAAAATAGAAAAGAGAAGGGGACACTAGGAGTTATCCATATCGGCTCATGACTTCCGATTACCTTCTCATAAATAAAACTTTTATATTATAATTGAAAAATTATATTTTCATTCTTTTATATATCATTAATTTATCTTCCTGAATTTCTAACCATATATTTTGCATTACATTATTCTTATTTATATAATCAATTAATTCTTGATTAACCGAAAAGAACTCACCATTAGTTCTATAAGCAATAAATTTTCTATGTAAGTCTGATTCAATTTCTTTATTACCACTTATATAACCAAGTAACCTCAATTTTTCACTGTTAGCTGTTTGTAGAGTATTAAGCCTATTTTTAATTGATTTGGTTACACCAATTTTAATATCACCATTAGTTCCTTGCTGAATAAAGTAGCAATAAATAATATTCAACTCCTTAATCAAAATAGGGAATAGAGTAGAGTCTAATTTCACTTAGCTCAAATTTTCTCTGTTTGCATAAAATTGCACATTTATGTTATTGCTATGCCCACGTAATGCTTACCTGCAACGTAACGTGGTGTACTGCTATTGGTGAAACAAAATTGTGGGCATAAGTAAAGCCCTAAGTTTTCACTTAGAGCCTTCATTTAAACTCACAATTATAAAGAATTCTTATCAAGAATAATTGACTGATTCTTTGATACTTCTATAGCAGTATTGTTATTCATTTTAGCTATTTCTTGTGCATGTTCCAAACTTAATTTAGTTAAAATTAATTCGTATGCCTGCACATTTGTCATTCCGACCCCAAGATATGCTGTAAATATACCACATTCTTCACTTGCTTTTTTTATGCCTTTTTGAAATTCTTCACTATTATATCCCTCAATATCAACAAGGCTATCTGTTGATATTTGTAAAGGTTCAAAAAACATACATTCTATATCACGATTTTCAAGTTCTACTTCGTTCTGCTCAGTTTCATGAATTTCTTCGTTTTTACATGCTTCACACATATATAATATACCGCCCTTTATATTATTTTATCAACAATGCCTAATTCTAATGCTTGTTGTGGAGTTATATACCAATCAAATTTACGAATTTTTATGTCTTCTAATTGTTCATCTGTTATTTTAGTATGTTTACATATAATTCCTTTTAAAACGTTCCATAATCTAAGTGTTTCTTGAATATCTTCTTCTTGGTCTTGAAGTTTTCCCCAAGTTGCACTACTTGGTTGATGACACATTAAAGTACCAAACCTAAATATTTTTCTTTCTGAAGCAACTAGTGGTATCATAAAACCCATACTCATTCCAACACCTGTGACTGTGCTGATAATATGATATCCATTATCTTTTAATTCCAAAATTTTTGATATTAAACTAAGACCATGATAAACAATTCCTCCATAGCTATCACAAATTATTTCAATAGGTTCTTTTATACCTAATTTTTCATCCATTTGTTGAATTCTATCAAGGAAGTATAAGACTTCGAATATTGTTTCTCTGTCAACCTCATCTGATAAGTAAATCTTTCTTCTTTTTAATGCTGAAGAAAGTCTCATTTCCATTGCTAAACTTTCTTGCAGTTTATCCATAAAGCCACCTTCGTAGCCTTTCAATTTATTTTATATGAAATTTGAGTTTTGTTGAAACATTTATATTATTAAATTAAAATTTAACTTCATTTACATATTTACGTCCATAATTTTTACGTATAGTAAACATAGTAGCTCCACTCTCGGAAGTCTTCTTAATGTCTCTACTAAAATCATTTATTCCCATAACTGAACGAACTTGAATAACTTCTTTTCCTTTTGATACTTCAAATTCATTTTTACTATGTAAATGTCCAACTAAAAAATAATCAATATCTATGTTATAAGTATCCTCATAATCATTAATGCTATTTTTAATATTATTTTCCTTGTTCCCATGAGCAGTTAAAATATTATAACCATTTACATTAAAATAATTTAACCCATTTAAACTCTCATGTATACACACATTAGGGTTATTTTTAAATGCTTTTTTAATAGTTCTTGAATATATTTTTTCTAAGTTTTCATGAGGAAAATCTCCTTTTTTACCTGTAAGTAATCTAAGGTCAGAGTGATTTCCTTCTGAAGTATACAAATCAATATATAAATCCTTACTTAAACTGGTTAACCAATCATCTATAAAATCTGCATAATCAAGAATATCGTCTACAATATTACCTCTAAGTGATTTAAGTTGGCTTAAATGTAGTATTCCTTCAACACTGTCTCCAAGGTCAACAATACTAACATTTTTAATATTATGTATTTTACAAAATTCTAAAATTTCATCACGTAAATTCCACATTCTTTTCGCAAATATTTCAGGATTATATTCATTTAAAATTTCACCATTAAAACCTTCTATTTTAAAGTATGCACCGTAATGAGGGTCTGCAAAACTAATTACAGCTTTATCATCATTTTCGTTAACTAAAATAGGGGAGGGAATAACCCTAGCTTTTTTACTTAACATCCTATCTACTGATTCATCTATTCTTTCATAAAACAATTCAATTCGTGATTGTTCTCTTAACCAAGCATTATATTCATTCTTTTCATCACGAAGTTTTTGTCTTTCTTTATATATTTCTCTTTGAGCAACTTCTATTTGTTTTGCTATAGTATCTTCATTAATAGTTTCATTTACTATATTATTTTTTAAATATTTATATATTGCATATCCACCATATTCAGATGGTTGCAATGCTTTTCTAAGAGAATCGTAGTGACAATTAAAACCACAATAATTTACGATATCACTCCACTCAAGGTCTTCGGGTTTTTCTTCAATCTTTATTTCTGCTAATCTTAAAAGATAGTCTATTGTTGTTTCATTATCTTTTCGGCTATATCTATTCATTTAAACCTCATATAATTTAAATTTTGTTTAACGTCTAATCGACATTTAGACGATAGGATAGGGAAGTAGAAGAATGGTTACTTTTTCTTCCCATTATAAAAGGCACTTTTAAGTTAGTGCCAGACTACCAAAACTCAAAGCGATTGGTTTGCTTTTAACTAAACAAGCCACACCAATATAATAGGTGATATTGGACACCAGCCTTGGTATTATAGCCCCAAGTGGTCATGTTATCATGGCTCTTTTACATTGAGTATCAACACAGTTTACCCTACTGTGTAAAGTGCATACTATAAAATTGCATAGACTATTACTTATCTAGTCTCAACTAAGTCTTATACTGCAATATATAGGAGTGTACCTGCATTTAGCGTCATATCCGTTGGATTGACCATGTAATTCTCATTTTCAGGTTGAGAAAACCTCTATATTCAGTTGTGTTTTTAATGTGACTCTCTGATAGGTTGCAATCCCATATTTCTAACCATTCAAAGCTACCGTAGTAATTCCGAATGTAGCATAGATAGCCGTTCTACTTCTGGAGTCTAGAAAACCTTTATAAAGGCAATGTCATATGAAGTATATGACTTGATATAATATCTTAATCAAATTATCATTTTATATTATTATTAAATTGTCTCAATCTTAATTTTCTTTTTCTCAGGTCTATTAAGTTTCAAAGTTATAAAAGTAAGTCCATTCTTGCTAGTAACCTGAATCTTTTCAATCTCATTCATTATACTTTCAACAATCGGTAATTCAAATGAAGTATCATATTTGTATCCTTCAACTTCACTAGCACCACTTACTTTAATTCCATATTCGGTTTCTTCAACTCTTACATCTTCTGGATTAATACCAAGTGTTTTAACTGTACAAAGATATGTATTTTCATCTTTCTTCGACCAATAACTAGGCAACATATCTTTTACATTTGAGTTGAAAACTAGTCTTCTTGGTTTACCAAAACCTAAAAATACATCGTTAAAAATTTCATCAAAAAATTGAGTCATGAAAAATACCTCCTATAAAATTAATAAAATATTTAATTTACAGCTTTATGCTGTATGGCAAGAGTAGTAGGATTTGAACCTACAGTCATGGTTTTGGAGACCATTGGTTTGCACGTTAACCGATACTCTTATAAAGTAGGGGAGAATACTCCCCAAAATCATTTTTGTTTCGCGACATTCTTTTCAATAAGATTCTTTATCACTAAATCTAAATCCGCATATACTTCATTTAAAACTGTTACGCCTGTTTCTCCAAGAATATTCAATACATTTTCACGACATTCATCAAATATTGCGATTCCTGTTGCGTTATCGAAATCTCCTGATTCTTTTAACTTCTTAACTACGGTTTCACTGAACATAGCTACAGAATCTTGAACAGTTCTTTCTAGTAAATCTATGTATTTATAGGCTGTATCATTTTTGATTTGCTCTTTAATCTGCTGGGTTTTCTTACTCAACCATGTTGCTATGAAAGTTGCCAATACTGGAATTAATGTTATACAAACATTTACTAATAATTCTTGATATTGTTCCATTTTATTTCCTTCTTTCTTGTAATACTTTTATATTGTTAATCTAATAAATTATATTTCTTTAATTCATTATTTAATATTTCTTCTATACGGTCAAAATCCCAATACCATATTTCTAATAAATTTATATTATTATTTTTAGCATATACTCTTTTACGCCTATCGTGTTCTTGTTGTTTTTCAAATTGTTTTTTAGTTTGATATGGTACAGTTCCATCATGATATTCTCCTTGATACTCTATCAAAAGATTATAACTAGGAATATAAAAGTCATAAGATAAATTTCTTTCACCTAAACCAATTAATCCGTCAAATTCTTTTTGAGGAATATAACTTATATTATTTGTATCAAAAATATTTTGAATTTTAAATTCACCTTGCGAATATTGACATTCTGGACAACGAAAATCATAATTATTTGAATTTAATATAATTCTTTTGTAATCTTCGTGTTTTCCTTCTGAGCATTTCCAATAAATCTCCTGATGAGATTTTGGTGCATAAGCAAATGGACTTTTCTTATTTTTGTCTGACCATATATCTAATACTTTTGGATGTAGTGTCCCTAAACTATCTAAAGTATGTACTTTCCCATTTTTATTCGTACAAAATGGGCATCTGCTTTTCTGTATTGAAAAACTTATACATGGCATAAAATAACTACCATGATAATCTTTTTCTTGACACCTAATCCAAACTTTTTGATTTGAACCATAACTAATTTCCCAAGGGTTTATATTTAAATTATTTTCATAGTCCCAATACTTCTCTAAAAAATCCTTACAAATATTATTTATTCCCCACTGGGCGAAGGAATTACATGCTTTACAATAACTACTACCATTTTGTCCAGATGTAATACTACCGATATTGTGTAATTCACTAGTATGTAAATCGTTAGGACATTTTAAGTAATATTTTCTAGCTGTTCCAAACGAAATATCACATGGATTACAATCATTTAAAACATAATCCCATCTATCAGATAAATCTTGACGATTTTTATCTAAACACCATTGTTCAAAAGAATTACATTGATTACATACAATCGAAGCATTATTGTTTGTAATTCTTGCTATTTCTTTTAATTCACTTTTGTGTAATCCTTTAGGACATTTAAAATAATATTTTTTATGACTAGAATAATTTATTTCATTTGGGTTCAATATGTTTAAATCAAAATCCCATAAATCTAAATAGTTTTGTTTATTATTTTCAATACACCATTGTTTAAAAGACTTTCCATTTTTAAGACGGGATATTCTTATGTTATTACTTTTGTTATTCATTTTACCATCTCCTTTTAAGTTTAAATATAAAAAGAGATAGTAGATAAACAGTCTACTATCCATAACTCCATATAGAATACAGTCTAAAGGAGCGATAATTATTTTACAAATTAATTACTGAGCCACTATTTATGCAAATAACTTTACTAGTTTTATTTTTTCTACTTATTTCTTCTTGTAAATTCTTTGCAAAGACTATCTTACTACTCATCTCAGAATGCACGAGTGCAATTTTTTCACACTGTACTTCTGAGTAATACCAAAGTAAGTCTTCACGTTGCATATGTGCCGAGAAGGAGAGAAGATTTACAAATTGGCAATTGTTTTTATAGTTTTTACCGTTAATTTTAACAAACTTTGATTTTGATTCATTTCTAATATCAGATGCTAAAGTTCCTTTTGCTGCATAACCAACAAAAAGAATGCAAGAATTGGGATTTGATACCATAGACCTTACCCAAAAATTTGAGCGTCCTTTGTCACACATTCCTGAACTTGCACATATTATAGCCTTTCCTTTTTTAGTCATTAATGCTTGACTTTCATCAAAATCTTTTACAAATCTAAGATTTTCCCATGCAAATATTTTATCGAGTATTTCTTTATCTCTACCTTCCATAACTTTTCCATATAATTTTGTTATAGTGGTAGCTAATGGACTGTCGACATAAATGGGAATATCTTTAAATTCTTTATTATTTTGAAATATTTCATAAAGAACTGTAAGCATTGTTTGGGTGCGGTCTAATGCAAATGTAGGTATTAAAATTTTATCATTATCCTGTATACACGTTTTTTTAATGCATGTGATAATCTTTTCAATATCTTTATCCCGTCTTTTATCTGCTACTTTGACATTAGTTCGTGAATATGTACACTCTCCGATTAATACATTAACATTTTTAATAGGTTTAAAATCTTCTATAAAATATTTATCTTTTATTTTTATATTTCCCAAGTCCCCAGTATAACCTATCTTTTTTACGTGGTTATCTTGCTTAATAATCAATTCAATTTGAGCAGATTTAGGAATATGATTAGCTGGGTATAGATGGAACGAAACTTCCGAATCTAATTCATATAAAGTCATAAAATCAAATTCTTCAACATATTCTAATACAGTATAAATATCATCCTCATCATAAAGTGGCCTATATTTTATATTTGATTTTTTATTTAAAGCAACTATATCTCTCGACATTATATAAGCAGAGTCCTTCATCATTTCTTTTAAGAAATCTGTGCTACCTTTTGTAATTATAATTCTTGCTTTACATCCTTCTTTGTATAAACGAGGGAGTAAAAGGCAATGGTCTGCATTTAGGTGTGAAATAAAAATATAATCAATATCATTTAGTCTAAAATCAAATTTTCTACTATTAAATAGATAATCATCTTTTAGATTATTTGTCTGAATAAGTCCAGCATCTAATAATATGTTTTTGTCTTTAGCAACTATATGTATCATAGACCCTGTTACCTCAGAACTATTTCCTCCGCAAAATTTTATCTTTATTGAATTTTTCTTTTTAGCCATAGGGCTATCAACCTTTCTATGGTTTATTTTAAGGAGTAACTCTACCCTGAGTCCAATATTGTTTTATTTTTTCATCAACATTTTCTACTAAATAATGTTTTCTTACAGTTCCTTCCCAAAGCTTATACATTTTATTACTATGGTTATAAATTCTTAAAAGCTCTGGATAAATTTCGTCAAATTGTTCTTTTGAAACAGGTTTCAACTGTGTCACTCCATTCAAATTATATTATTATTAAATAAACCCCATCACTATTTACAGACTTTGGACTGTCATGCTCTTTACATGGTTAGTTTAGGCAGGGGAGACCGAAATCTCACCCTTAATTACATCAGGAGAAATCAAATGAATAAAGATTATATCAGTAAATCTAACACAAGGTTAGAGTCATATTCATTTAAGCCTGTGGCTCTAGGACATACTAGAGGTCGCAACTTCACAGACTTATTTGTACAATGATTATCATTGTATATGTCATTTAGCGAGATTCACAGTCTGATACAGAAAGTTACTACTCAATTTTTTTTTGATTAAAATTACAGTTTCATAAACTTCTTTGTTAAGGTTATTAGCCTAATTCAATTTTTGATATAATTAATAATAGGGAAGAGCAGAGGTGTGTATTACTACATGACATGTTATATAATTATATTATTAATATATCATAATAGAAATTTTATTTATATGTCTTACCATCCACTATTCATGCTAGTTTTCAGAGTTTTCTATTTAGTCAAAATCTTTGTTTTTACGTCTATGATAAGATTCTCTAGCAACATCTTTATGATTTTGATACCATATTTCTTTAGCACATTCATCACAATATTTTTGTTTATTATTATTAACTTTCATAATTTTATTACAATTTTTACAATATCCATACTTATCTGTATTAAAATACCTATCATAATTTAATACAAAATCTCTAAAATCAGAAATTTCAAAGGCTACTTCACCATTATCATAAGCATACAGTAACTTTATATTTATACAATCAACTTTTTTAGGTATATGTACTAATTCTAAATTTTTTAATTTGTGTATCATAATATCTTGGTCTGCTTTTTTAACAGTTATTTTAGCATCTTTAAAAATATCTTTAAGTGGAGCATTAACCCAATTAGTACTATTACAATTCATTTGATTATATATTTTGGAATATACCAACAATGTAAAAGCTAGTTTTTCTAATCTGAAATTATCAATTGTCTTGATTTTATCCATTTCATCTTTAAAGATTGTTACTTTATTTACAACAAACATATCAAATTTTTTACTTTTATTTATATCTACAATTGCTTTATCTATGTTTTTTTGCCATTTTGCTTCAGCGTATAGGTGCATATTTTCCTTTAAAAAGCTATTTACAGAATCATAAACTTGCCTTTTCTTTTGTCCTATACTAAAATAATACTTTATAAGTAATCTTATTGTTACCATTGGTTTATCGTAAATTTTCTTTTCATTTATAGCTTTATCAAGTATTTGTTTTTCATTCAATATAATCTTCATTAACTACCTCCGTAATCATTTTAAACTTTTTACCTACAAATTCAATATCACCATTTACATCTTCAACTGGATAATATACTTTATAATCACTCTTTTTTAATAAGTTGTTTATAATTACATCACCACAAATATCCCATGCAAATTGTTTGTTGTCATTATTTTTATAACATATATCTAAAACAATATTACACAATTCTTCGGCATCATTGCATTTCTTATATGCTTCGGCTTTAAATGATTCTTTAAATATACTTCTCATTAACTGTTCTTCGTCAGATGATTGTTTTTTAAATAATTGTTTCTGATTTTGCACTTTTTGTAAATAGTCTTTGTATAAACTGTATATTGCTGAGTACCTGCCCTTAGAATATTTTTTGTCAGACTTTAAAATCGTATAATCAAACTTTGTATCATTAAATTTTATTTTTACTCCATTAAATTCACTTTCAATTTTCCAACATATTTTATTCATTACTGAGGGACTTAACGAAACGGGCATCTTTAAATAATAATAGTATAAGTATTTTTCTTGGTCTTCTGATTTGTTATCTAAGTTTTCCAAGTCATTAATATCTATACCATATGTAAATCTACAATGTCTATTAGCTTTCTCTATATATTTTTTATAATCGTTCATTTTGTATTTATAATTATAAATGAAAAAGTACGGGTTTTTATTAGCAACAATTTTTTTACCGAAATCATCACCTTTATTTGACCAATAATCATACCACGATTTAGGCATTTCTTTACTTTGAATACCTTTAATTTTATCTATAGCATTTTGTTGGTAGTTTTGTCCACACATTATTCTTTTTAGAACTTCATTATATTCCTTTGAACCTTCTTCAAAATTAGCAAGTACATCAAACATAGAAGTTATATGATTTGTAATTGTTCCTATATCGTCACCAAAACCATTTTTATTAGATTCAATAAAATCTTCTCTAGTTGGGATGCATTTTTTTGCTGATTTTTGAACACAAACAATTGCATCAGATGGTCTAATCGCCTTTAAAATAACTTCATTATCCGTTAAGTATACTGCATCTGCGTCATAATCTGCCCCATTTAAGGCGTGACTTGTAGTATCCCAAGAATTTAATATTGTAACTGTTTTCATATATTGATACCAATAATTAACTTCTTTATTGTTCTGTAAATTTAAAATTCTAATATTATTATGACAAGTCATTGGTGCTCTAAAACAAGCAACTTTATCAACATTCAAATCAATCCAATGTTTATTATAAAATTCTCCTTTTTTTAGTAATCCAGTAACTTCAAGTCCAAAAAAACTTTGACATAGGGAATAAGGGTCACCTGCAATTGTTGAATAATTAGCTCTGGTTTTTAAAACACCTATTTTTGCCTCAGTTATCCTTTTTTTAATCATAAAATGAATTCTATTCTTTACAAATGGGTCTTTAATCATTTCTTTATTAATCATTAAAGCTTTTATATAATCACATTCATCTTTCTCAAAATTCATATCGTCTAAATGTACACCTTTAAGAAATAGTATACTTTTCCTATAATCTTCACCTAAAACTTCTTTAATTTCTTTTACAGTTGGTTCAATTAATTTATCTATACCATAATCATCAAGGTACAATGATTGTATAAACTGATAATTTAAATCTCTTTCATTTTCTAAAAATTCAGGAGTATACTTAGTTATAGCGAATGAATAACCATTCTTATTACAATTTTCTAAGTAATCTTCTAAATTTATATATGATTGCCATAGCTTTAGCATTGATGCTGTAAGAACTAACTCTATATTTCTTATATCTACTACGTTACCCCAAATATCTTTTACTTCATAATTTTTAGCTATTTTTTTAGCAAAAGAAATAAAATCAAATGTAAATATCATACCTTTGCAAAACGCATTACGTACGCAAAATCCACTAGGTATATAAGTTTCTTTTAACTCTTCACTCCATCTTTTACTTAACGAAGGTAGGCAAATGCCAAATCCATCTGAGGCATTTAATTCTATAGGATAATTCTTTATTCTTTCTACATTAGGTTCATTATCTCCAGTATCATCGATTAATATTATATTGTCAGTAAATTTAGTAATACAATCGTCTACAACCAATATTCCTTTTGGTATTGATACAGGTACACTTTGACTACAAGCCAATGCTTTATAAGCTTCAAGTTTTGCAGGTACAAATTCTTTTTCTAAATCTCTACCATTATCTATTTTATTATGTACAATACTAAAAACCTTATCACTTACATATATAATTATGTACTTTTTTATTCCACCAGATGTGCCTAAAAGATAATTATACTTTATTCCATTAATAAAAAATGATTTTTCGTCATTCATTCTATCAAAATCTTTATTAGAATCTATTACTATAGCTACATAGTCCTTACATAGTAAAGTATCAATTTTTTTAGCATACAACTCCTTTATTTTATCTCTGTTATCTGTAGATGTTGGTTCTTTTTTGATAGCTTTAATTTCTTTGGTGATAGCTTTTACAATAGAATAAACATGTTCTGAACTTGTATTATTTTCTTTATCAATAAATCTAATTGTTTCACTTTCAGCTATAGAAACTATTTCATCATTCAATAAAGCTTCATTCACTGAAATATTTAGATTCCATCTTGACTTTCTTAATCTACTTGAATTAATTTTATATATGTATCTTTGCGGTGCTGTTTTATGCAATATGTATTACCTCCTTTATTAAAAGCTCATTTTTCTTTGTCAAATGATTTGTTTATTTTTCCATCATATGGTCATACCAAGCAGCTAAATGGTCATCTACATCCCAATCATCTATATCTTTGCTTTCATAATCACTATGTCTCCAAGCATTATTCATTTCATAATCATCTTTAAAATCATCATAAGTATAATCAAATAAATCTTCACAAACGTCACTGATTTTATCTTTATCAATTTTCAATATTGTATCAATTAATTCTTCGTCAGTCATATCATCAAAATCGCACGTTATATTTAATTTCTTTGCCAATAAAATCAAATCATCAGTATCAAATTCTTGTAAATATTCTTCAATTTCTGGTTCATCATCATAGTAATCATCATAAAATTCTTTATTATCTTCATCATCTTCATTATAGGACAAAACAACAGTTTCTTCTTCCTCGTCAATAATTATTGATTCAATTTCATAATAATCAATTGTTAAATCATAATTTTCCTTACCTTCTAACTTTTTTAATAAATCTCTTACTTTCATAAAATTATCTCCTTTTTGCATTTAATTTTAATTTTTTAATAATAGGGGAGTAGAGCTAGTCATGCTCCCATATAAACTTTGAATAAAATATGCTTTCTATCTACTATATAACTCCCAAATAGCCTTACTATCACTGCTATCATAAGGCAATTCCATAGTTTCACCATCAGCTTCAATTACTTTTACGTATAAAGTATTATCCTCAAATCTAGCTGTGGTGGGTGTTCTCAAATTTTCTGTGCTGAAATATTCACGATACGCAATACATTCAACACCTTTAGTTCCAAATGAAATATTTATAAATTCATCCAAACCTATATTATCTCTTAACTTCGCTATCATATTATGTATAGACCTTTCACAATTATATTATGATTCTAATTCAATCCAAGTAAAGCTTGCTATTCCAAAATTATCTCCTTTATTCCATATATTATCTTTATATGTATCTGGTTCTCCTGCATGACATGGTATATCTAACTTATTTATATCTAAGTCCACTACTATACCTATATCTTTATTTCTATTACACTTAAATTGATTATTACTTAATCCTAAAAATCCGCATTCTCTACAAGTTATCATATTATGATTCAGCCTCCGTTGTTATAATGAATTCAATTCTCTTTCCACAAGCATTAAATAGTAATTGTTCTATATTCTTATTCTCAGCATGATAATCATATAATAGTCCAATACTTTTCTTTTTCTGTAATACACATTCTTCAGAAGTATATGTCTTATTACCTACTACTATGGAATATATAGCAGGTACTTCATACATCCAATTATGATACAATGCTTCACTTATATTTTGTTTTTTATTTGTTCCACTATCAACTATGTACTCATTGTTTTCATTTAATTCTAATAAACCTTCAATTTTTAACATTATGTATTATCTCCGTTTCTCTTATATATTTTTATGGTTATTTTTATAAAAAATCGACGTTAAAATCGTTTTAAATTAACTTTGAATATAATTTCAAGGGTAGAAAAAAATAAACCGTTTAAAATTTATATATTATCATTATTACCTTTGAAAGATAAATAAAATTATATTACAATTTTAACACTTTGTTTATAAAGTTTTGTCTCATTATCTCTCGTTGCTCATCAGTTAATTCACGCTTAATTTTCTTCTTAGCACTAACAATATCAGCAACCTTATTTAAATCAAATTCTGAGAAAGTATATACACGCTCATTATCGCCACACTGAATTATTGTTAATTGCACCCCTAGTTCAGTTAATTCTTTAATACGGTTGTTTGTTATACCGTTAGAGTTAAATTGAATTGCTAATAGGTCAGAAGAGTATCTATATATCTGAGCTTTTGACTTACGACAGGGTATATAGTTATCATCTTTATTTTCTGTTTTGCTTTTGATTATGTAATATGTATCTTTGTATTTTAACATCTTTACTCCTTTCTTGAGTATTATAGTTAATTCATTTTGATACCAACACTAAATTTTATAGATAAAGTAATATAAATTTGTATCTATAATAATTTTAATTTCTAAACACTGTTTATGAATTTAATTTTAATCACCACCAAACTTGAAAATTATATTACTAATATGTAATGTTTCTATTTAATTCATAAGTACGGTTAGTGGTTATCCAACAAGTTACTTACAAATTAATTATAATACAATTGAAATATCTTGTCAATAGTATAAAGTTATATTGTGAATATGTACTATATCGCTATAATTTATTCCAACCGTCATGATAAGTATATAATAAAAATAACAGCTTGTCAACCGTAATTATTTTACTAAAATGTGTTGACAGCATAATTTATATGTGTTAATATACATATATTCCCACAAAAGTCATACAAAACTAAGTACATTTTGAGAAAAATACTTCAATATACCTACGATTTATGATTTATACATAAAAAGGAGGTATTTTTTATGCTTGGAATTGATTTGGGAACTTCTTTTACTAAAACCTCTAACGAAAGATGCTTTCACTCAGGAATTTCTAATATACTTTATCCCAATAATGATATACTTGAAGTTGATGGACTTAAGTATACTATGGGGTTACCTAATTTATCAGATATAAATATAAACAAAAGTCTTAATAGGAACGCAAGATTAAACTTCTTATACTCTCTTTATCTCGAAAGCTCTGCACAAGAAACACATTTCGATGAAATTATATGTGGTCTACCATGTAGTCAATGGAAAAACGAAAAGACTGTGGAGCAATTCAAGAAAGTTTTACTTCCACAAAATACAGTAGAAATAAGGCTCAATAATCAACTTAAGAAAATTACTATTGATAAATTAACTGTAATCCCTGAAGGTTCAAGTGCTTACTATGCAAATGATATGAACAATTTCCGATTTCATAAAGAAAAAGTTTTGCTTATTGACTGGGGAAGTAGAACAATAAATACACTTCTATTTGAAAATGATGATTTGATAGATACTCATACCGAAGAACTTGGAGTCCTTAGTGTATATCCAAATATGGCTGAAAAAATTACTACTGAGACAGGAATTAGCGTAAAAAGTGAACAAATGTATAGTATCCTTACCAAAGGTCTGAATTATAAAGGAGAAATTATTGATATTGAACCGATTATCTCTCCTATTGCAAATGAATGCTGTAATGAAGTATATAAAAAACAATTGCTACGTTGGAATATAGATACTATAAAATATATACCATTGATAGGTGGAGGAAGTATTGCGATGCATAAATATCTTAAACAATATATACCTCAAGCAGAATTACAAACAAATGCTCAATGTTTAGCTGCAATAGGGATGGGGGAGATGGCATCATGAGTGAAAGAAGGTCGATAAGTTTTAATAAAAATGAACATGATTTATTAAAGTTTTATGATGAAAATGGTAAAAGTGATATAGTTAAAATAGCTTTAAAGTTCTATATTGAAAATAAAGACAACGTAATTAACGAAGCAACTCTCAATATTATAAAACTATTAGGTGGTTCTAGACCAACTCAAAATACTTCACCCAACAACAATATTTCAAAACTTAAAAAGTAACTTATTTTTCATATTCATATTCCTATTCATAAACAACTTCATAAAGTAGTTCATAAACATGTCATATAGCTGATTGTCTATATGGCTTATAATTAGCCAATTTACTAGGTTTTTCAAAAAGCAAGTGAAGGAAGAAAAGGAGAGACTGACTGAGCAAACAGGCGCGTGACGTGACACAGCGTAGACAGGAGGGAATTTATGGATGTAATGCTAAAGAAGTTTCAGTTTACCTATACAGGAGCATTGCTAGCTGGTGGAGCATATTTCTGTAATGAAGCAATGAAACTATGTTATTTTTCAGTACCTGATGAAAAAATCATATTATTATCTGCTATGGCTATTACTGGTGGAGTTATATTAGACTTTAAATTTAGAGAAAGTAAATATGAAAAACTTTTTAGAATGTGCGGATTGGAAAACAAAGAAAAGAAAATTCCTATTGTTATAAAAAAGGAAAAAGTTAGTGATATCAAAACAACTCTTGTATTAAGCCTTCCAGAAGGTCTAAGCCAAAAACACTTTGAAGAGAAAAGAGAAGAACTTGAACAATACTTTAATGCTAAAATAGAATTCGGTTTCAATAAAAACCTTGTCCTTGACATAATTTATAATAATATTCAAACGCTTTATCCATTTCAGTTTAAACAATGTAATAAGTCAACCGAAATAAATTTAGGCGTTGGGAATGATGAAGATTTTATACTTGATATAAGTAAAGACCAACACATCATTATAGCAGGAGAAACAGATTCAGGTAAATCTACTTTTCTTGATACAATTTGTCTAAGCGTTATTTTAAGTAAATTCAATAATATTCATCTTCATTTAGTTGATTTTCAAGACATTACGCTTGGGAAATATGAAGAATGCAAAAAGGTTAAAAGTTATTCTAATACTCCAGAGGAGTTTGAAAAGTTATTAGATAAGCTTGAAGAAATAAGCGAAGAACGTATTAAACTTTTTCGCTCAGTAAAAAACAAAGTTTATATTGAGAAAATTGAGACTTGGAATGAATTATTCCCCGAACGAGCCTTGCCGTATATATTTGTTGTGGTTGATGAGTTTGCAACATTGGCTGATGACCGCTATAAAGATATCTTTGAAAAATTCAAGCAACGTGTTAGTAAAGATAGGAAAATAGGTACACACTTTTGTATTGCTCTTCAAAGACCTTCAGCAGAAATAATTCAAGGTTCAATCAAAAACAATATGCCTACACGTATTGCTTTTAAAGCTGTAAGTCCAATTGATTCAGAAGTAATCCTTGGAGGGCTACATGGTGCTGAAAAAATAAAACATCAAGGAAGATTTCTATGTAGACGTAGGGGAGAATTGAAAGAATATCAGGCACTATATATTCCTCCTAAAGATATTCGTAAAATACTAAAAGAACATAATGCTTTTAAATCAAAAGAAGAAATTCAGGCTGACAAAATCCTAGCAAGAAGACAACAAATAGAAAAGTTCCATCAAAAAAATATTAATCCATATGCCAAAAAGGATGTGAAATCATGATAACCAAAAGAGAACAGGATGTTATATGTATGCTTGAAGATTTTCATATTGCTACAACCAATCAGATTTTTATGCTGTTTTTTAAAAATACATCCCTTAGATATTGTCAAACTAGATTGTCTTACCTCAAAAAAGAAAATGTAATAAAAAAAACTAGAAGCACAATTGACAATTGCAATGCATATTATATTACTAATAAGAAACCAATACAAGTCCATCACGACCTATTACGGGCAGAATTATATGCCAAAATATCATGTAAATATACTGTGCTTGAATGGTTTAATGAATATTCTATAGAAAATATACGTCCTGATGCTTTCGCTTATATAAAAGATAATGGAATTGTCTTTCCAATTTTTATAGAAGTACACCTTAGTAATAAATTTAATTTTGAGAAATACTCCGAATTGTTAAAAATATGTGACCTTAAATCTATGTTTGGTATAATTCCTAGAGTAATCATATGCACAGATAGACAAATTACAATACCAAACATAAAAATTAGATTTAGACAGGTTGATATTGATATGTCAGGAATAGATTCAATATTCAAATAATTTTTTTTGGAGGGTTAATTATGATTAGTTCAAAAAGCGTTAATTCAAATAAAAATGATACAAAATCTGGAACATATAGGATGGGGTTAATACCATCATGGTTACTTACGGCATCTGGGTTATTCCTTATGCTTAAAATTAAAGATATGGATGTTTCTCTAATATATAAAAATGATTTCATTAGTAATAAGCTAGTATATTTCATAAAATTATTATCCCATATTCATTTTTAGTTACGGCTTTTTTAAAAGCAAATAAATTTTTACGGAGGGGTGGGCGTATGCTCGAAACACTTATTTATGGTAATATTAAAAACAGAATTGTGAATCATGAAAAAATTAAGAAAAACAAAGAGTTTAAGCGACTTCAAAAGCTTGAACAAAAGAACGAAATAATTAGACTGTTTGGTAAAACACGTTACAGATTAAGCTATTGGTTTGGTGCTTGGTTTCTCTATGCTTTTAACAATAGAGATTATTCTCCAATTCTCTATGAGAAGTTTTATAAAAAACTAACAACAGCTAACCAATATGCAGAAAAACTAAAAGAGAAATATACTGTAATAAAAATTATTGAAGTCTACAACAAAGATAATGTTCCTGTAGGATACTTGTTACATGGAAAAGGAGAGAAGATTGCCGCTACCACACAGCAACCTTCAAACGTAATACCTTTTTCTAAAAATGTTAAAGTACAATAGGCTAATTTTATGAGGGAAGATTTTCCCTCTCTTTTATTATAACCTAAATAATTTAAAATATACGGAAAAAATCTATGAATAGAATTGTTAACCCAAATGAAGCTTTTATAAAATGCTTTAAAACAGATAACGAAAGAGAAAAATATATGTATATGTATTCCAATGATGATACTCATTATTTCAAACATATAGAAACTAGAGAATATATACAAAATACTGTAAAAGAATTGTAGTATATAAATTTAAAAGTCCCCAAAAAGGGACTTTTCTTTTAGCCTTTTCTTATCTATTAAACCATTTAATAATATCAGTTTGCCCTTTGTCTAAATCAAAATTACCTCCATAAAATACTTTGGGATTTACTATAATAACTGATTTCCAAAAATCAGCATCAGTAACAAAGAAACCAATCAAAGCCTCACCATTATCTAGCCTCGTAGATAATAATTCATTAATAAAACCTTTTACACTATTTTTATGATATCCAAGTATATCTTTTAAATCTTTTAATGTCATAAGCTGGATATCACTTTTTATTCCATCTGGATTCCAACAAAGAACATTCTGTTGTCTATGTATATAGGGTATCATTTTAAAATAATTACCTAGTTGACCTTGATTTCTTACAGGTACATTTTCATATAAGTATCTTATGGTATTTATAAATACTCTGGTATAATCATAGTATTTCTTAATATCTCTATCTAAACTACCTTTACTGAAATACTCCTTATTTATTTTAATATTCTTAGATGTATCTTGAGAAAGTATTCCAATTGCTTTCATTTTATTAAAGAAAAGACTAAACTTTTCTCTACTCATCTTTAGTAAATTTTGCATATCAGATTTACTCATATAATTATTACCATATATGAGCATACCATTATAGTCAACATATGTAGCTAAATAAAATAACTTACTAATGTCTTCTGGTATTATTTCTGAATGTTGACTCAATAAGCTATTACAGTATTTAAATAATACAAAAACAAATCCACCTAGTTCATCACCCCATTCTTTTAATTCTTTATTTAGTTTTTTTGTTCTTTTTGATTTCTCAATGGCTTCTTTTTGATTATTTCTCTTGATAATCAACCTATCTCCATCATTAACTTCAAAAAATTCCCCTGTGTCCTGATTTATAAACCTTTCAGCCATTTTTCCTCCTTAAAATAAAGTTATAATTACCAAATACTGGATACATTTGAGGTCACATTTCGTACATTTGAGGTCACATTTTAAAAATGAAACTAGCCTGTAGCAAGGGTTTCAAGCCACAAATCTATCTCTATTCTCTTACAGTAAATTTTAACATAAAAATTATATTGTAAATAATTAATAATTAATTTAAATAAATTAATAAAATAAATTATATTTATAATACATATTTTACTAATATATTATTTTTTATATATAAAATACAAAATAATAATTATATATTGCGAAGGGCTTCTAGCCCAAGCAAGCCAACCGTAAGGGCGGCAGTACTCATATTAGGTCTCCACTACACAATAGGGAAGACCACTACACTCAAATAATCACCCATATTTCTGTAAATAGTACCCCAGTTAAAAATAAATACATTATCTATTGTAGTACTCCCTCCAGTATTCAATATATCAACATGCTTTCATCTTCCTTGCTTTCTTTCTTATATCTTCTATATTAGTTATTAAATACTTTCCTGTTGTGCTTATATTAGTATGTCCTAATTGGTTCTGTACGTCTGATAATGCATACCCATTATTCAACATATTTGTTGCTGCCCAATGTCTTAATTCATGTGGATGTATCTTATTCTTAGGTGTGCAATATTCATCAAATATTTTATTTAATGTGCTTGCAGAAAATTTCTCTCCTCCTTGTGGTACAAATAAGTATTTGCTATCCGAATTCCTTATTTTTAAATATTCATCTATATATTGTATTACTTCTTCAGACTCTATTACTATTGTTCTTTCTTTACTACCTTTGCCAAGTATTGTTATTTGTTTATTCTTCTCTATATCATGTGCATCTTCTAATTTAACATCATATACTTCTGCTTTTCTTGCTCCAGAAAATATCATAAAATATATCATTGCTATATTTCTTATTTTGTGCCTACATTCTGTTGTGTTTACTTTATTCAAAAATTTTGATACCATTTCTTTTGTTAGTTTACATGGGTTAGTATTTGCTTGTATTTTAATAAAGTCTCTCTTTATTATTAAATTACTTTCCATTTTACCAATAGAAATTAAATATTCATTGTAATTTTTTATTGCTGATAGCGTTTGGTCAATTGTAGATGCTTTGTTATTTTTTGATATCATATGTTGCTTATATGATTGAATTTGTTCTCTTGTTAGGGTAATATCATTAGAAAACTTAAAGTATTGTTCTAAACAATATATATATGTTGATGTTGTTTTTGGAGAATAAGCTTCTTTAGTTAAATAGTTCTCATATTCTTTTAGCATAATTCTACATTCCTTTCAAATATAATTTATTTCTTTTACTTTCAATATAATATTATCATGGAAGAAACTAGAAGTCAATAGATTAATAAAATAATTTATATAAAAAAATTGACAAAGTAGAATTCTATGGTATAATTAAATTGAATAGGTGAAGTTTGCCCATTTTGAGTAATACATTAAGTAATATAAATATAAATTGAATCGAAAGGATAATTTATGGTACAAAAACAAATTGTAATTAATGAAGTGGTTATTCCAATAATAGAGGAAGGAGGAGAAACTTGGTATCCTGTAAGCTACATTGGAGATAAAGTGCTATTAAAAACACTTACGCCTAATCAACTTATTAAGAATAAATATGAAAAATACATACGACAATTTTATATTGATTATGGAGAGCATACAGGTGGAATTCAATTTACATATTGCATTTCTGAAAAAGGATTAAAACAAATTCTATTGAATTGCAAAATAGGCAGATTATCTGTAGAACAGAAGAAAGCCATGAAAAAAGTATGTTCATTTATTGGACTAAATTTAGATATTGATACAGAAGAAAAAATTATAGATTCATATTCTAAAACCGAATGGAGTAAATATGATTTTTGGTTAAGAGAATGTATTAAATCAGTTTTAAGTGCTAATCCTGAAGTTAAATGGCAAAGATGTAGTAAATGTGGTAAATACCTACCTTATAATAGTTGTTTCTTTCCAAAAGAAGTAAATAAAAGTAACAAACAACCATTAAGGAGCATTTGTAATGAATGTTCAAATTTAAGGGTTTATCATTATGGCGATAAAAAGTATACCGAAGTATACTATGATGGTGGTAGAATATTATATGATGTATTTAGAATAACAAATGGTAATGTTTATATTATATATGATTTGTATAATGATGGAATAATATCTAAATTTCCTTCAATATTACATAACAGTGTTCATGTTATTAATATAATAAATAAATATTATAGAAAACAATTGTTAGATAATATTAATGATATTTCAATATCATACTTATCACAATTAACAAAAATACCTGAAAAATATATAAGTATGAAAGCAATTGAAAAAACAATAATATCTTCTTTTAGAAAGGAGGAAATATTAAAATCAAAAATTAAAAATGATACTAATAAAATTAAAAGTCATGGGGTAAAAAAGATAATTAAAAAAATGTCATTTGAAGATGCTAAAGAAATGATTAAATCATATCTACATGAAAATAATATAATAATAAAAGATGTATATAATTATAACTATGATGAATTATTTGAAAAAGCTAAGGTAAAATGGTATGTGTTGAAAATTGAAAAAGATAAACTAGGTTTTGTTATGAAATATTTTGATAATCAATATGCTGCATATAAATTTAAAAGTATTATAGGACAAAAGTATTGGAAAGATAGAGATAATGCAGATAGAGCAATGAAATATTTCATTGAACAAGATTTAAAATTATCTATAGATAAAATACCATTGTATATAACAAAGAATAATTTACATATTAAATGTAGTACTTTATATAATATTCTTTATGACAAAAGATTTGATAATTGTCTGTTTGATTGGATTAATAGAATATATCCTAATAAGTTTATTGAAGAAGATTTTTCTGTTGGATTAATACGAAATAAATTTGATTCAATGGAAGAACAATTAATAGATAAATTACTTAGAGATAGATTTAAGAATGTAGTATATAACAATAGACATGGAGATAATGCAGTAGCTGTTTTACATATGCAACCTGATTGGTTTGTGTTTACTGATAATAATATTTACATAGTTGAGTATTTTGGAATAGCTTTATCCAATACTAAATATAACCAAAGGATTAGTGATTATATTGAAAGAACAGAAGAAAAAATAGAAAAATATAAAGATTTGCCATATGGTAAGAAGATATTTTTATACCCAGAGGATATAAAAGGAGAAGGAAAAGGATTTTATGAAAAGATAGATGTAATTGTATAATCGTAATATAAATAATAAATATATGTATATTGTTGATTATATACTAGTTATATAGAAATTTAATTAATTTAACAACCAGTGTGATTTTGTTATCGCATTTGGTTGTTATTTTTTTATGTAAATGTCAATATTTATTAGGGCTTTAAGCAATATAAATACCTATGTAAATTAGTTTGTTTTGATTTAATGTAATTATTACCCCTATTCCAAATAGTTGATTTATAAGTGTTTAGTCGAATACTAAACGATAATCAAAAATAGTGTTTTAATAGTTACCGATATAGATAATCGTCTATTTTATGGCTTGGGGATAGATGCCCATGTGCTTGTATCATATACCACATATAGAAAGTGTGTTTTTTTGTATTTATACCCCCACTGTGCTATATTTTACATCTAATGTTTATTAGATTGAATTATTATAAACACCTTGAAACATGCTCTATTACTACATTACAAGGATATTTAATTAATACATTATTTTTATCAGTTTGGGAATACTAATAATAGATAGTATGTTAATGGATAAATTGACCTACTAGGAGAATACAAAACAATGATTTATACATAGTTGATAGGTTAGTTATGATACTAATTAACTAATACAATATGATAATTTAGTGTACTAGTTGTAGTAATACAGTTCGCATTTTAACAGACCAAAACATAGCGAACACTTTATTCAATCATCGAACAATATATTCATAATATAATAGAACAAAACGTTCAAAGAAAACGAACACATTATTCATTAATAGCATTGAACAAATTATTCTATTGTTTCCACAAATACGAACATAACATTCTATTAATAATATAATTAATTCAAGAACATAATGTTCCACTATAGAATAAAATATTCTATATTGTATAATTAATAGAATTAGAATAGTAAAATAAATATATTGACAACAATGCACACAATCATTATAATATTACTTAGATACTTAATAGTAAGTAAACCAACAAATAAACAGGAGGTCACACAATGACTATACTATCAGCAATATCTAAGAAAATAATACAATCAAGGTTATATGATAGAGGTATCATAATAGATATTAAAGAACTAGATAATTACATAATAGATACAGACACTTTTACAGACAATAACCAAATGTTTGACTTTATAGTAAATAATTACGGTACTTTAGTTCTTGGGTAGTATAAGAATAATAATATAAAAGGAGAATAAAAGAATGTCAAACAAAATAATACAAGTAAACAATGAATTAGAAGTGAATAGAGATACACAATATCAATACATAAAAGATATATACAAGAAAACAAAGCAATCAATTAAGGCTCATATAAGTAATATACTTGAATCTGGTAAACACTTTGAACGTAAATACTCTATACGACATGATGCGGAATGTACACAGCAGGAAAACGAATATGTAAACTCTTTAGCAGATATAGAGTATAAGAAATACAAACAAATGTATAATGATTTATTAAGGTTACAAAAAGAGAACACAATATTAAGACAAGCAATAAAGAAAGCTAATATTAATGTAGAATTAACTCATATAAAATATTATGGAGATACTGAACAATTTAGTTAATTAAGTAAAGGAACATAACCAAATATGATAGATAGAATATTACTCATTGGCATAATACTAATAGTAGCCTATAAGTTAATACATAAAATAGTTATTAAATAGTAAACATTAGTAATATAATATATATATTAAGAATAAGATGTATTTTGAGTCACCAAACTATTGATATAAATACATTGTAGAAAAATAAAGCGACAGTTTTTGTCGGTTTTATATTGATTTAGCGACAATTATTGTCGGAAAAATATTTATATTAAGAAGGGATAACGATAGATAATGAATGACAAAAATAAAATACTAGTAGTAGCAGACCCAGAAACTGGAGAAATATTTGGAGAAATAAACGAAGGTGATAGAGTAATCAGAAAAAACTCTATAGACAAATATGCTAAGACTATAGCATTAAATGAAAAAGAATCATTTGTAAAAGTTTTTAGTAATGTTTTATTTGAACTCTCCGAAAAATTATCTGGTAAAGAAGCATTATTTTTATATTATCTATTGCAATATGTTAACTATGAAGACGGAATATTAGAACGAAACAAAGAAGTATTGACAAAGGAAATGATTATTGAAGAAACTAGACAGAGCGAAAGAAACATTGAAAGACTTATTGCAGGATTAATAGATAAAGAAATTATTGGTAAACACAGAACAGGTACAAAGAAAATAGCATATACAATAAATCCTTTTATATTTATGAAGGGTAAAAGAATTGATAAAACATTATATGAACTATATAAAAAGACATCATGGTCAAAGCTTTATAAAAGTAATGAACAAATACTATAAAAATTATCGTTTATCAATAACGAACGCTCTACAATCCATTTAGACGGCATGACCATACAAATAATGATATTAATTACCTTATACAAAATAAACGGTTATAATCAATTATACGAGGTCAAAAATAAAGTAATTTTGAGTTATAAAAATAGTAATATAATATTAAACAATTAACATACAGAAAATCAGAAACGAATATAAATAATTTATCCAGATACAAGGACTAGCTTTGTCGGCTAGTCCTTGTATTTTAGCTAGACAAAACATAATACAACTAACTAATAATAAATAATAGATTATATAGTTATTAAAACTAGATAAATACAAGTAAAATACTAATGAATAAAACATATAAAAGTTATACACTTTAAATCATAGTGAGGTACTATAATATAAACAAATACTCAATAAGTATGTTTATATACATATCATACCTATATGCTAAATATACTTTAATTAACTAAACAATATTGTATAATTACGATATACAAATATTCCATTTTAAAATCATATAGTATACAATACATATAAAATTAATATGCAATTAATCCTATCAGAAAATAACTGATTGTACTAAAAAATAAACAATGTATAATATACACGTTAATGTATAAATATAACTCAATATCATACTCACAATCACAATATAATTACATATACAATTGTAACGCTCTAAAATCGTTTTTAAGCGTTTTTTTATTTAGTAATATAATCATAAAGGGGTAGTCCGAATAATCAAACCTAGTGGAATCTAACATAATTCGACAAAAAGAGCCACCCACTTTAGCACTAAAAACAGGGGTAAAAATGGGATAGCTCACCACTTTTATTATGATAAAGCCTTATAATGAAGATATATCAATGGTTACAAGGAAATCAATAATATTATGCAAATAGTATTCAAAAATTATTTTATGAAACATATTGACAAAACATAAACTACCAATTAATATTATATTATGGATTACATATAAAAGGAGGTCGGTATAATGTATCAGTGGGAAATAGACGATTTAATAAAGCAATTGCAGGAGGACAATACAGATGAATAAAAAGGCATGTGATACCTTTGAAAATGTATGTATAGCTTTGTTACTGATATTTTGTATCATTATAGTAACATAATCATAAAATAAAAGAGGTGAAATATATGTATATATGTCAACTAACCAAACAGGAACAGATAAGAATAAAAAGAAAAGTAAGAAACAAACTAAGGAAAGAAGGATATACAGGGAAAGAGTTAGAATACTATATACAATTAGTAATGGATAGTAAAGTATCAGACATTAACTAATATAGGAGGGTTAAAAATATGATTAAAAACAAGCGTAAAATAAAAGGGTATAAGGTAATAGATGCATATGATATAATGGATTGTACAGGGAATTATAATGCCTATTTTGAAGTATACAAAGGTGATAAGTACATAGGTATAGCAATGTTCAGATAGTAGCAAATAAGCATTTCATGCTAATTTTAAATAATATATTGACAATATTTATATTATGAATTATACTATAAGAGTACCAATAATATAATATATTAGGAGGTTTTTTATTATGACTGATACATTAACTAAAAAAGAGATTACTATTAATAATCCAATAGGAGTTATAGCTGATATTGGTTACTCTGCTAAATACATAATTAACACTATAGGTGGTAAAACACAGCATGTTACATCAAAAGTCAATAAAATTGATTTAGAAGGACATAAGGCAATAGGAGGGTTATCCATTACTATAGAGACACAAAATACAATATATAAATTCTCTAATGTTAGTGAATCAGATTACTACACAATAAAATCAATGATTGAGCGGTAAAAATACCGCTTTTTCTTTTATTAATAAAATATTAGGAGGTAAAATAATATGCATGATTTTAAAATTGGGGATATTGTGGAATGGTTTATTGAGTGGAACGGCAGACCAGAAAAGAAACAAACAAGTAAAATTACAGGATTTACAACAATAAATAAAAAGCCTTGTGTATTAGTTGAGCATATTGTTATTATGACAGATAAAAACAAAAATTTTGTGTCATCATATAAAAGTGAAAAGGCTGTAGAGATAACTAAAATAAAATATATTGGTAATTGTGGTATTTATCCAGTAACTAATACATATATACATTATATGCAGGATGGCATTAATAAGGCTATAGACGTTATTAAAACACATGTTGTTGATAAAGTGCAGGAACTTAAAAATCAAGGCTGTAAAATTGAATGGGTGAGCGTAGAATGTAATAATGTATTATTCAATTAGTAAATAGAATATAACATTTATGCACTGTAAATAATTAACAATATTAAGCTTATACTAATGTGGTATAGGCTTATTAAATTTGGGCAAAATTAATTTATAAATAGTATTGCAATAAATTATATTATGATATATAATGTTATTAAGATATTAAAGGAGGTCGAAATTATGATAAAACATTATTATAAAGAATGCAAGACAGCGAAACAGGCAGTTGATTTTATGGATAAATACAACGTAAATGTAGCAGATGAATTTTATATAGAAACTCAAATAATGACAGGTAAAGATAAATTTGATTTTGATGGATGGATGAATTTAGAGGAAACAAAGGGAGCATCAGTACAAATAGTATTAATACCAAATGGAATTGAAGTTTTTATATCAAAGTATACTAGAAAAGATATTGAAAATTTACAAGCTGAATTGAATTAAGAGAGCCGAAAAGGTTCTCTTATTATTTGTTATGATAAATATTTAAATTCATAAACAAATATTGTTGACAATTATATTTTGAATATGGTACAATATAGACAGTTAATAAATCATTTTACGGAGGTTCAGCCATGATTGACAGAGAAAAGACTTTTAACGAAATGTGGAATAGTATCAGAAACGACAAACATTTTACAGATATTAATGATTTTGATTTAGAAGCATGGATTGATGAACAAATTGAAGAAATGATTGAAGAAGAACAAGAAGAAAGCATAGAAATAGAAATTATTGAAAGCAACATAGTAGAAGATAATAATAGCGTATGTCCAGTATGTGGTAAAAAACACAATCAAGAATTAATTTGTACTAAAGAAACTGAATCAAGTATTAAATATTGTATAACTTGTAATGAGTGCAACACCGAATATAGTTATTTTGAGAGCAAATAAAATGCACATTCTATGCTCAAATATTTAAAGAATCGTAAAATAATATTAAAATAAGTATTGCAATTATATTTATAATATGATAAGATATAGACAGTTGATAAATGATTTACATAGAAAGAAGGTTTTGATATGGCAGTCAGAAAAACACATAATAGAGTTAAAACTGAACCAATGGGAAAAGACCTTGACGAAATAAGAAAGAAGGCTAAAACATTCCATAAGGGTTATGGTGAATTTTTTATAAGAGTAATAAAAAGTGATACAAACGGAGACACATATTATTCTAGCATTCATAATAATCTTGGAAGTGAACCAATAGAACATTGGAAAAATGTATCTGGATATGGTGAACGTGTAAAATGGATACAGATTAAATAATCAAACAATAGAGCCGTAAGAAGGGAATGTTAATATTATGAAAATACTTAAAGAGGAAGAGTCAAGAGAATTGGTTCAAACTATAGAATTTGATTCTCTGGCTGAAAGAAAATTAATGCAAAAGCAAATAGAAAAAGATGGTTGGGAGGATTTAGACATCAATCCTAGTTTATTGATTGTTAAGTTTAGAAAATACATAGTAATAAGTTAAAACAAATACTTGATTTTATCATAAAATATTGTTGACAGATTTATTTTATTAATGTTATAATTAGTTATACTATTTAAGGAGTTGAACGAATATGGCAATAATAAAGTCAATGTGTACTCAATGCATGGGAAAAGGACATATAAACCATTATGACCATATTGCAAACGGAATATGCTTCAAATGTTTAGGAAAAGGATATATTGAAATTGATACAGTAAAGCAAGCCAAAGCCGAACAAAGAGCATTAAAAAGAATTGAAAATGCAAAGCAAAAAGCACAACAAAGCAAAGAGGAACAACGCAAAAAATACATAGAGAAAAGACACGAAGAAGCTTTAAAAATGAATGAAGAATATGACAGAAGAAAAGCAGCACAAGAAGCAAATACAGAAACCGTTGAAGATGCTTTAAATAACTTTTTTGAATGGTTAGAGGGATAATAAAAAATCCCTCTATAAGCATAATATAAATATCTGGAGGTTATAAAAATGACATACTATGTAAAAGTATTAACCAATACCAAAAAGGGATTTAAAACCGTTAAAAAATTTAAAAGTTATGATAAAGCCAAAGAATTATTTGATGCTTTATGCAAAGAAAAGCCAGGAGCAGGACATTTTATATATCAAGAAGAATGACACCAAACTGGTATTCTATCAAAACCAAAATATAATTTAAGGAGCGTTTATATTATGGAAATTATTCATGATAAGTATTATTTGAATTTATGGGCAGAACAAAGGGAAGCAGGATTTACACAAGAGATTGCAAACAAGATAGTATTTGATGCAGATATAAGGGATGCTAGGAGCATAGAAACTTTTCAGACTATTAAGGATTATTTAGAGGAAAATTACATAATGTATCAATACAAGAAAGACAACAGAGTAAAATATGGCGAACATGAATTATTTTACTGGGCAAGTTGGGAAAATCCAGAAAGATATTGGACAATTGATTTTAACGAAAATCTTTCATTTGACAAACGGATTGAATTGTTAAATCAAATAATAAAATATTTAGAAAATAACTTTACAAGTGTTGGCGGTTCAGTAAGGTTACAATATAAAAATTGCATGGATTGGAATTTAGCAAATGATTTTATTTCTAATTTGGATATTGATATTAATAATATTCCATATGCTAAAATAAAGGCATTATATTGTTTTCAATTTACAGGTGATTGGAGAAACTTGACTACAGAAAATGTTAATAAATTAATGTCATTGGAACAGGAATTATTAAAATCACTTGAAGGTAAAAAAGTAATATTAAACGGAATAAAAGGAACATTAAAAAAGATTGATGATTGCGGAACATATGGAGTATTTAAGCCTAGAGCAACAAGACAATACTATAAAATAGGGTTAAAGTATATTGATACTTTAGAGGTAGCCTGTTAAGATGAAATGACGATTCAGTTCAAAGTATAAATATAAAGAATAAGGAGTGTATTTACTATGAAAAAGTTTGATATTAGAAAAATTGATAGCGACAACGAAAAAATACATAATTGTGTTTCTTGTGATGAAACAAGTACAAGTATGCAAATTGACTCAATGTATGAAGTAAGGTTGTTTTATCCTTCACATACCGTTTGTTTATGCAATGTTTGCTTAGATAAATTAAGAAATACCTTAAATGAAATAAAGTAAACCAAACAGAGATTCTATAAGGTATAGAAAGGAAGTGACTTTATGAATTTAGTGAAAGAGTTAGAACAAGTTTTAAAGCGTACAACATTTATGGGTGAAGGAGATACAACTGGAGTAAATCTTGCTGTAAATGCTATTCTTGATAGAATAGAAGAACTAGGGCTTGATATAGTAAAAAAACCAAATGAATAACAAATTCTATCTAGTAAACCAGATAGCAGGAGCGTAAACCCTGCTATTTTTATTTGTAGCTGATTTATTCTCCAATATGGTATAATTAACCATGCACATAAATCACAGGCTTTAAACAGAAAATAAAGGCATACAAAATAATAAAAAATTTATTTTAATATTATATTGCAATCTAATAAATTGTGTGGTAATATTATATTAACAAATTACATAGCGGTACTAAGTACCGAGAAGGAGCGTTAATAATGAATAAAGATAAATTTGAATTGTATTTAAAGATAGCTAAAAGAGCAGAGGAAATGAAAATTGTTATGTTTGACAGAATGTCACTCATGATGGACTTGGAATGTGCCGATAATGAATTCAATTTAAGACTTGAGGAATTTTTAAATGCAGACAACTTTAATTTTTCTCATGATATTTGCGGAATACAGAATAATTTAAACAGGCAAACAAAAGAGTTTGAAAATTTCTTTGTGCCACGTTTTGCAGGAAATGATTAATGTTGATGGGTTCGCCATTAGTGGCGAATTAAAACGCAAGTTACGTCCAAAGCCGTAACAGAATAGGAGAATAAAAGATTATGAAAAATTATAAAAAGGCATTAAAATGGATTAAAGATAACCAAAATAAACCAGTAAACATTACAATACATGCTAGTGCAATTGGATATTATACCACTTGGGAAAATGGTTTTAATTTAGTTAATAATGACATTACAATACAAGATAATACAACAGGTCAAGAAATACAAATACTATATGTCGGTGAAGATTTTGAGAATATTATAACTAATGGTGAATTAATGTCTTCATCACCTGATGGTGATTTAGAAATAGAGACAGAATCAGCTACAATTGGATTTAAATTGTTATAATTACCAAATAAAAAGTAAATTTCATAACAAATACAAATATAATAGTTGCAATTGCTTATATCGTATGATATTATATTATTAATCAATAACCAAAGGAAGTGATTACATAATGAAACAATACAAGAACCAATTACAAGCATTTGGTACAGGATGGAAATTGGTTGGATATCACGAAATGCCATCATCTAGTGAAATGTCGAGAATGTCAGCTTTAGCAGGTGGAGCAGAATCAATTAATAATATGTATAAATTACTTGAATCTAAAGGAATAAAAACTGTATGTGATTGTTGCGGAGCTTCAGGGCTTAGATATATTTATATAGTTGAAAAAGATAATCAAAAATTGTGTGTTGGTTCTGAATGTATAAAGCATGTTATACACAATAATACAATTAGCTTAGATGTTGATATCCCACAAGAAGGAGTAAAAAAGCTTAAAAAGATGGGCTATACAATATGGGAAAAAGATGATTTACCATATTAAATAATGTGATAGAAAGCAAGATTTATCACAACAGGCTAGAGCGAAAAATTCTAGTCTTTTTGTGATTCAAAAAATAATTTAATTTTGGTATTGCAATTTAGTATCAATCTGCTATAATTATAATTGTAAGATATTTATATTAATAATAAGGAGTGAGCCAAATGACAGGAGAAAACTTTTTAAGGATAAATAGAAAATCAAAAGCAAGCGAATTACAAGAAAAAATAAACGAATTGCATGAAGAATGTGCTAAATTACAAAACATTAACACGATTAGAGAATATGGTTTTGATTCTGAAAAACACAAAAAACTAATAAAAAGAATTGAACGGCTTGAGTATTTAAAATATTGTAGTGAATATGAGGACAACAGGAGAAGAAATTGGAAATAAGAAGCTTAAAAGCTTCTTATTCTGTTTGTATGAAATCCTTATTTGCTTATAATGTAAATTAATTTAGTCATTTACTATATTTATGATGTAATTAACTTATACATATACGTTATTATTTTACGGCTACCAGTAAGCCGTATTTTTGTTTATATGGCTTTATTTATGATAATGGTATATAATTACATTGGCAGAGCCAGAGAACGTTTTAAATGAATTATAAAGCTTTATAATATTTGCTAAATTTATTTTACGATTCTTGTTGACATATAAAAACAATGAGCGTATAATTTATATTATCAAGTAAGACATTATTACATAGATGCCTAAACGGTATCAGAAGGAGCGTAAATAATGAATAAGAATATTACTGTTAGAGAGTTAATAAATAAGGTAAATGAACAACTTACAGAGAATTTGAATAAACCGATTATTAAAAAAGGTTACGATAAATATGATACCATTAACGGCAGAAATATTATTTCTTTATACAGACTAAATAATCTCATAAATGAACAATGCGGTATTAGTTTGACGGAGCAAAAGTTTGATTTATATATGTATAACTCACCATTAAGAATTAAGACAAAACGTAAAAAGTCTGGTATGAGTAATTGGAACTCTTCTGATTGCATGACAATATCTGAAATATATATTGAAAATGAAGACTTACTTGACAAAACAATTGCACAAATAGAGCAAGAAAAAGAGGAACAAAGTAAATCAGACGAACAAAGCAGAATAGAACAGGCAGAGAAAAATATTAACGAATTTAACGAAATACTTGAAAAATTTAACATGACATTTGATGATTTTAAAATTATGAAATATAGATATGAAAAATTAAATTGGAGACAACAGCAAGAATTACATGGTAATAAATTATGGGAAGATTAAACGAACAAGTGTTTGTATAAAATAGTCTTTTTATACACATGGTAAATAATAGGAGGTTTTTGAGAATGGGAAAATTTACAAAACAACAAATAAGGGATTATATTAAATTTGAAAAAGCTTTTGGAAAATGTTCTTGGTCTGGCATAAGACAAGACGAAAGTACTACAGAATTATATAAACGGTATAAACGAATATTTGCATAAAATTTTGCTTTTATCTCATATTGCTTATTGCAATTATTTTAATATTGTGATAGTATATTAATTATAAAATAAATATTGTGGAGGTATCCAAATGAAACTAAATGCAAGACAGGTTAATAAACTAAAAGCAATGATTGAAGGTAATAATCTAGTTTCATTATATAATCGTCTACAATGGGATACACCTAAAACAGTAAGATTAAATATTATTGAAAAGGATACAATTGCGTCTATGCTTGAAAGTCCGTATAATGATAATGAAGATAGAGAAATATTAAAACAATTGATAAATGACAGGAGGGCATGACATAATGTTTTATAATTTGTTTATAAAAAATCACAGCGAAAACGGTTTACAAGCCTTTATAATTGATGATAATAAATTAACATTCAAGAAGCAAGAGAAGCTTTTAAACGATGGTTTTAAGCTTATATGTGACTCAATGTTAAGTTATGAAGCAGCCGAAAAATACGCTAATGAATTCTATGATGCCCATATACATAAATGTTGTTTATGTGATAGTTTTCACCAAACAAATTATATTAAGGGTAAACGTTGGAATAATGCACATGGAAAATATTTAGTATTTAGTGGTTATGTATGTGAACCTTGTGCTGATGGTTTAGAAGTCACAGGAAAAGTAATTAAGTCAGATGACTATGTAAACAATGAAAATATTCATTTTCCGAATAGATATACAGATATGGCATTAATTGATTTTCCAGAATTAAAGGAGGTAAAATTATAAAAAAAGAAGATGCTATAAATTTTATGATAGACATTATTAAGGATGAAGCCTTTATAAGAAAAGAAAAACCATATGTTAGTGACTTTTTACGAAACAAATATAATTTGACAGAGAAACAACAAGCGAATATTGAAGTTAGGTTAGAAAAGATATATAGTTATTTGTTAAAAAATAACTAAATGAAATCAGCCTTTTGTGTACTGTAAAATAATAACAAATATTGGAGGGTCATATAATGAAAAATCAAATTACAGTTAATTTTAAAAATATAATACAAGAATTAGAGGAAAAGCAATTAAAACTATGCTTAATAAAAAACAAAAGTTGGTTTGTTGTAGATAATCAAAATAACTATTATCATATAGAAATTTATTGGCATGGTTCATATCTCGACAAGTTAATTAAAGAAGGTATTACAGTTAATTTTAATTTAGTAGATGCTACATTTATAAATGAATGGGAGAAAGAAGTCTGGGATATTGCAGAAGTACAGGATTTTATAAAAAGACAATCTGTTTATTGGTAATATAATTTGAATGAATTGTTGTATTTATGAACAAATTAGCCTTGCGTTCAGGTGATAGTCTGCAAGGCTTTATTTCTTGTTTTAAACGGTTTTATATATTCTCTATGACTAATTACATTTAGCCGTCCAGATGCAAGCCTAAAACCAATTATAAACGATTATACAAATTACAAATTTATTTTACGAAAGTTATTGACAAATTCAGCCGTCACATGGTAAAATTAATTATGGACTTGAGGAGCGAAGCCGTCAGGAATCACTCAACCTGCAATTTTTTAAATATAAGAATATTAAAATAAAATATTTATCAAAACTATTGACTATTAATATAAACATATGGTAATATATATACATGATAGTTAATAATTTTTTTGGAGGGTTTAAAAATGGAAATTAAATTATCAAAGGAAATAGCCGAGAAAGTAAGTCAAGGACACATTAAAACAGTTGAAGTAATACAGTACATAATTGATAATGTTGCAGGAGCAACTACCGAAAAAGAAATAAATAAAACTGCTTTAAAAGATATTAGTTTTAATGGTAAATACCCAGTAAGTGGAATGTTTAACACATATAAAGGAACATTAATATTGAATTTTTAAGCAGGGTATAAAATCCCTGCATTACTTTATTAATATAATATATGGAGGGTTTAAAATGATAACACGTTCATTAAATGATGAGGAATTAAATAACTTTACATGGAAAGTTTATCCCATGCAAATAACAGAAAACACAACAAAAGAGGATATAATAAATTTTACTAACAAGTTATTAATAAAAACCAATGAATTACACTTTGATAAATATTATGCATATATACACACAATTGATACAGATATTATGATTATAACAAAAGATAATAAAAAAATTATGGGAAGATACGACCATATATTTAAGAGTAACAGTATTAAAATTGAAATTAATGACAAGTGGGAATCATGGTCTAAGGCAAAAAATAAAATAAAAACTATTATTTTTGTTGATAGTTTACACTATCATGAATCGGTTCGTCACTTATGGAGTGAAAGAGGGTTCAGCTTTACAAAGTTTTATAATGAAGGTTATAAGGATAATATAATAAATGAATTATTAAATAGTGAATCAATAAAGGCTGCTTAACAGTAGCCTTTTAACTATTGGAGGTTAAAACATGGATATAGAAAAATCATGCAGGAATTGCCGAGAATGTACATTACAAAACCAATTTACATATAATATAGAATCGGAAATATACAGTTTTGGAGAATCTGGATTTATTGAAGAAATAACAAAAGAACATTTAAACATTACAGAAACATTGGAGTATATGCAGGAGCAAGGCATAATTAAAAAGAATCAGAATATAAAAGAATTAGCCGATAATGACAATATAAATCAGTTGTTGGTTGAGCAGATAGGAAACGCTGTATATAGTTTTTTAGTCCGACAAATAAAAGGAATTAAAGTAAATTTAAAACCAGTTGACAAAAATTTTTATTGTAAGTTTTGGCGGTAGCTAGTGTTAATTTACTAGCTTTTTTATTTCGTATCAGCCAGAGCCGAAAACCAACGTCACAGAATCCCTTTAAAACGATTTTTAATGATAGGGTAATATAATTAGTATACTTGATTATTTAAAGGCTTAAAACGGATTATAGACGAAAACAATTGTTTGAATATTATTTTATGATTTTGTATTGACTTATGGAGCGAATAAGAGTAATATAATAAATATCAAATATATATTTGAAAGGTGGCTATAATAATATGAATGAATTAGAAAAATATTTAATAATTGAAACAGGAGCAACACTTGATGAAATTAAAGAGGCATACAAAGATAGATTATATGAAAACGAAAGTTATGAAATATGGTTATTAGAAACAGCAAAAGCTAATGGATATAAAAAGGCCGAGTAAAATCGGCTTTTTCTCTTTTCATAAAAAGTATATTTAATCGTAATTATTTTACTAATTAAAGTTGTATTTTATTGGTAAATAGCATATAATATAAGTGTATTTTAAATACAATTTTTTTAACGTGGGAGCAGAAAGCCAAATATACTAAAACAAAATATTTTTAGAAACTTTATAAATTAGTATTGACATACTAAAAACATATGTGTTATACTAAGAATGTACCAATGAGGTACACAAAACAAATAAATTTTGTAAATCCTAGCAAATAAGACTAGGTAGAAAGCGAGTACAATATGACTAATTCAAAAATCGAAAGTTTAGCAAAGTTTTTAGAGACAGATACAGATGAGATTACACAAGGTTACAACGAAAACATTTTTGAATATGGAAATCAAGAATATTTAGTTCTTACAAAAGAAGAAGCAGATAACGCCGTAAAAGATAATATAGAAGAATCTGTTTGGGCATTTAATGCAAATTTTATTCTTGACCATACTAGTATTGAATGGAATGCAAGAATAGAAAAATCATTAAAAAGAATGCAGGAAGAACTTTCCGAAGATGCAAACGAATTATTAAAAGCTATGATATCAGATTTTGACGAATTTGTAGAAGATGCAATTGAATCAGATGGTAGAGGACATTTCCTTGCTGGATATGATGGAGAGGAAAACGAGCAGGATGAATACTTTATTTACAGATGTAATTAGAGCCGAAACTAGCCATAACAGGCTAGTATATACAAGATGGTAACTTGTATACTGATGATGGTAAACCAATATTCTATAAATCTAGGTTAATTAAATCCTAGTAGAAAGTAGGTAGTTTATGAGTGTAACAGCAACATTTAAACAGTTTGAAGTGAAAGCAAGTTATAAGGGTAACAAAAAAGCAGAAGGTAGTAATAATTTTAATAATCACATGGTTAAGGTAACAAATACAGAAATAAACCAAAGTGTAACTTTTGAATTTTGGGCAAGTATTTCAGAACTAGAATTAAAAAAGGAATACGATATATTAAACGCTTTTTATTGTTTTATATCTGATTCAGTAAGTGGTAGTTATTCATTTGAAGATTTTTGTTCTGAGTTTGGATATGATACAGACAGCCGACAAGCCGAAAAAATCCATAGAAAATGTGTTAAACAGCTTGATAAACTAAAAAAAATATATGATGGTGATATATACGAGTTAGTGAATGAATTACAGGAGGTGGCAGGATAATGAGCAGACCACAAGCATACGCTCCAGAACAAGGATATAAATATCAAATATTAACACGTAACAGCCAGTATTCAAGAGCCTTCGAGCATTGTGATTATGCAAAAGATTTAGCAGAGAAAAAACATTTAATAACAGAATACCGTTTAGCATATGGAGCAGGATGGGAATTTAAAAGTTTAATGTTACCTGCTAAGTATTGGACAGAAAAACAATAAAATATAATAGTGTAATTCTAAGTAACACAACATGTTATAAAATCTTAGTAGCTGATAGGGTATCCATAACAGGGTATTTTATCGGCTATTTATCTTTTGGTGGTTTTATGAGAACAGCAAGTTTTCACATTTATATTATAACAGAGTATGGACAGGTGTATAATGAACATGGCAAATTAAGAAAACCAATTATCAAACGTGGTAGGTTAGAAATGAGATTTAACACACCAGATGGTAAAAAAGTTTATCCTTTAGCTAGAGCAATATATAAGGCTTTCAATCCTAGCTTTGATATATCAGATATAAACCAATGTATTAGCTTTAAGGATTCTAATAAGTTAAATGTTCATATTGACAATTTATATTGTGTTTTTCGTGGTGATTTAATCCAAGGTGACGGACACAGAGCAAGAATAAAAATTAATCAAGAGCAAGCGGAACAAATAAAGATTGATTATCAAAACACCCTGAGTAACAGACCTATAAACCAATACGATAAGAAACAAGTATATAATAGTTATAGAGAGTTAGCAAAGAAGTATAATGTAACGTACCCATTAATAAAACAAATTATCGAGGGCAAGACAAGGAACAAAAATAACTACAAGCTTATTAATCCTAATTCTGATAAATAACATGGAGGATATATGGAACAAGATACAAAGTTATTAAACGACATTTTATATATTATAAATCTATATAACAATTTGACACATAAACAACAATTAATTAAGCTTAGAAATTTGACACAAGAGGATAAATTCCCCATCCAGACTGTACAGGACATATTAAGTATTAAATATAGTACGGCACAGGCTTACTTTAAAAAAGCTAAATTAAGTAGCTCTGGTAATTGGATGGGGAATAAAATACCTTTAGAGTATATATGTAAACTATGTTTACACTATAACAAAAGTTTAGAATGGTTTTTATGTGAGTAACAGCCGGCATTATATGTTGTACAGAAAATTAAAAAAGCCTATGTAACAGCAGTCTTAAAATATACCTACGGATTTTTGATATTGCTGTATAACAGCGTTACCCAATGTAACAGGTGATTTTCAAAAATTTCTATGTAACACGAGTTAAAAAATAGTTCAAGAAATATTAAATTTAGTATTGACAATACTAAATAACAGTGATATAATATTATTGTAAGGCAATTAAATTATATTAATATAGTGAAGGATGGTTTTAATTATGGCTTTAGTACATGATGTATCAATAAAAGTTGACATGAAGTATTTATGTACTGATAACTATATAGAATCTTTTAAACAATTAGAAGAAGCTATCAAAGAGGCATTAACTAAAGTAACAGATGAGGATTTTACTATTAATGTTGATTGTGGATATATAGAAGATTAAATGAAAGTTGAATTTTATCAACTGTGAAAAGAAAGGAATAAAGTAATATGACTATAATTAATAAAAATGAAAAAATCGGAAAAGTAAAAGAGATTTTAGATTCGCATATGATTGATACTCCATTTGGATGGGAAATTGTTTTTGGGCAACTATTAAATGGGTGTGAAAGTCATATTGAAGTTCATGGATATGGTAGTACAGCTTATTTTACACAAGTATAATAATATGAATGGAGGATTATATTATGGAAAAGATTATGGATTTAACAAGAGAACAATTTGATGGATTTGAAAATAGTAAAAATCAAGTAAAGTTTGCAAAAGAATTATTAGGTATTGATACTAAAGCAAAGTTAGGTGTTGGTGATACTGCTACTTTGATTGATAATTCAAAAGCATTAGAAGTGTATAAGAAAACATTTAGTGATGGTACATTTACATATTATATTGTAATTGAACCAATGGACGAAAGAGCAGCTATGTGTTATACCTTATATCATAAATATTAAAGGGAGAAAGATTATGAGTAATTTAAAGAAAGTACAAATTATAGATAATGGCGCAGTTCATAAAGTATCAGATAAATATCCAACACTAGCACGAGAAGTAATAGCACATGATAAATATAGTAGTTCATCTTGGTATGGATTATCTGACGTGGCATATACAGAATATTTGGAATTTATAAAAGAGTAGGATAGATATGGATTTATGAAAGTGAAAGGATGGTGTATATGACTAAACAATTAACTGAAATTATCAAAAACAATGTAAAATTTAATAACGCACCAAACGAGTACATAATATATATGAACAAATACATAAAAGGAAATATCCAAAACAAGTACGAAGTAATAAAAAAGTTTGCAAATAAGAATCATGGAGAAACAAAAGTAGTAAGAGAACCTAGAATTATAGGCAGTAATTATGAAATGATAATTGAATTAATTGCTGATGTTGTCCCAATGAAAGAATTTGACAGTTTAATAGAAAGCAAAGGCTTGAAAGCCTAGAAAATGGAGGATTTAAGAATGATTAAAATGTCTTATAACTTTAATACACAAATAACTTTTGAAAATGGTTTGACAATATCTATAGCAATTGGTGAAGGAAATTATTGTTCTAATAGAAAAATAGAAAATAGTGACATAAATCCTTATAATACATATGTAAAACAAAGGGAATCTAAAAATTGTGAAGCGATTGTATTTGATGTTAATCATAATGACTTAGATATTCAACAATTTTTACCTGAAGGTATTAATGGAGATGGAAGTAAAATAGCAGGTTGGATTAAAGCTGATGACTTAGCAGAAATAATATACAAGGTTAAGAATTGGAAAGAATAAGTTAAGATAAATATTACATTTGGTCTTAATAGAAAGGATGGATTGATTATGAGTGTAGAATTTAAAGCAGGAAGATATTATGTCGGAGATTTATGTTATGTTATTAATGATGAACACTGGGATGAATTAGGAGAGAAAACTAATTGGTTTCAAGATAGTGATAGTTTTGAATTTAAAGGCAAGACTGTATTTATAGCAGGAACAGCATATGGCGATGGAACATATTCTGATAATTGTGGTTTAGATTATAGTGTAGATGCTGGTGTAATAGGATGTATCCCTTATGAAATTATTGATAATAACTTTGAAGGCGAAGGCGGTCAAATTTTAGATTTCGAAAAAAACTTTATTGCTTATGAAGAAGGCGGAACATTTTATTTTGGGAATAGAGAAATTTACACTAAAGATTTTGATGAAGAAGATGATGAATACTATTTTGATGATGAATATGAGGAAGAAGACGAAGAATAGCAGAACATGTGTTTACATGAAAGGTGGATTTTAAATAAACTTTAAAGAGGCTTTATTATGAAATATTCTTTAACAGAAAATTTTGAAAATGAAAATGAATTTTGTGTATTGGAAAGAGTTGAAGCAACTGAAGAACATCCAACACTTGACAGGTTAGTAGCAATCATTTCTAAAGAAGAATTTGAAAAAATTATTAATAATAACAGAACTGAAAATGGAATTAAAGTGATGAAATAAAATATTTATTTACAAATAATTGGAGGTAAAGTTATGATGAGTATAGCAGATGCAGAAAGTCTATTAAGGGAAATGGATGACACAACAAAATGGGCAAAAGAATTCGGTGAAAAGCTTAATGGAGTAGATTTTAATAATTTTCAAAAAATGTCTAAATTTTATCAAGATAGAAGAGATAAATTGCAGATAAAAGTTTGGGACGCAAAAAAGGAAACTAAGATAGATTTTTAATCAATCAAGACTTTTGTCTACTGTAAATTTATGGTATAATTTAATAGAATATAATAATATAAAGGAGTTAATCGTATGGGTTGGTGGTTTGATTTTATTTATAGTAAACAGTTTAGAATAGTGAATTATATACTGATTTATACCTCGTTAATATTTGTTATAATTGATTTATTCCAAAAAGATTATATTGGAGTATTTAAAGATTTTTCAGCAGGATTAGTTCTATACATTGGATTTATGTTTATTCAACGTAAATCAGACTTTTAACAAATGTATAATTTTGAATACAGTCAAATTTTGTAAATAAGAAAGGATAGCTTGTTATGATTACAAGGAGAGATATTGAAAAATTGCAGTCAGATGTTACATGCAAGGCAAGTATTGTAGGAAGAACAAATAATGATAAAACTAGAAAAGATTTTGATGATGCAGTAGAAGCATTAGTTAGCGCTGAAAAGGAATATAATATACAAAGAAAAACAAAAGTTATTAATTATTCTATTGGTATACGACCTATTGGTTATTATGAGGGTGAAATTGAAGTTTGGGAAGACTCAACTAATGAAGAAATTAAGAAAGCAATTTATAAAGAAGTAGAATTCTCATTTCATTATAGAGATAATATAGATTCGTGATTTCGAATCTACTTATATAATCGTAAAATAATTATTTTATATTTTTATTGACATTCTTTGGATAGTTTGCTATACTATAGATACAGTAGTTAATAAAATAAATATTGCATAATGGAGTGGGTTAGAAATGACAATAAGAACTACAACAATAAGAACAAATCAAATATGCTCCCATTGCGGAAAAGAATTATTAAAAGGTAGTAAGGTATTAGTAAAAACATGGGTAGATAAAAGAAGCATGAAGAGATTGTATTATTGTTTAGATTGTAACACAAATAACACATCTACATTAAATTGTACAGTTTGTGGAAATGTATGCCATAGTGATAGTTATCCTGAAATAGTTTTTAAAGATAAGGATAATTGCATCTGTGAGAATTGTTCTATTGATTATGAAGAAGTAGATGGAAAAGTTCAGAAAAGGAGTATGTAAGATATGACAATTCAAGATTATATAAACAAGGGAATTACAGTAAGAAATAATATGGGAGAAATAAGAAGAACAAGAGAAGGTTCAATAGTTTTCCCTAATGGTTGGGTAGCTAGTATCGTTAATCCTGATGATGGTAAGTATAAATATTCTGTAGCTGTTTGTGATTATGATGGTTATTTTGATTGGAATATTCTTAGACCTCATGGAGCTTCAGAAAAAGGTACATTTCTATGTAACAGTGAGCAGGAAGTATGTGATGCTTTGACTATTATTGAAAACATATAAGGTTATATAACAGCAACCTGTAAATAGTTCAGTGTTGATAAAACGGATATTAGGTTCAAACTGAGTTGTAACAGAAACCAGAAAATGGTATGATGAATGTAACAGAAAGGGGTTAGTACAATGAGTAAATATCCTGAATATATTTTACGTAGATTGAGATTGAGAGAAGATTTAGATGATAATGACACAAGTATGGATGAGCAATTTGACAACTATTCTCCCAATGAAGTGTTTAGAGAAGTGTGCTTGTGGGAAGGACTTTTAGGTAGATATGATGAACATATTAAGGGTTGGATTAAAGCAATTTATGGAATTGATTTAGATTCAATTAAAAGATAATATAAGAACAGTTTCAAACAAAGTTGAAGCTGGAATTCTTAGTAAATGGAGTGTGGAAAAATGGATAGTATAGAGATAAAAAAGGAATTAACAATGACATATATTGAGTTAGTAAACCACCTTCTGAATAAGTATGGTAAGGCAACACATGACTATTTTCGTAATGAATCATGTAAATCAAAAAACCCAAAGGTTTCACGAACCAGTGAAGGACTTTATTGTCATCACATAGATGAAGATAAGGCAATAATGCTAAGTAATGATAAATTTGCACCAAATAATCCATACGAATATCAAAAGGCAGATAGACTGATATATTGCAATATTTTAGAACATCTGATTCTTCATATCAAGATTATGGAAGAACCACGAAATGCAGAAGCAAACGAATTTGAATTACAGGGCATTGGTGGTGTTTATAATTTCATATGTCCTCAGATAAATGACTATTACAATGGATATGTTTTCAATCAACAGTGGCTTATAACCGCTTTTAATTTAATCAAAAACAATTTTGATGATTATATAGATATTCTGAAATATATATTAAATATTGCAGAGAATAATCCATTATATAGTCTGATTATTAATAAAAAGAAGCTTTCTATTGGCTGGAATAAAGAAATAGTCAAAAAGGTATATAATAGGTTATAGCAATCAATGTCTATTGATGTGAAATAACAATTTTGTTCTGGGTTGGAGGACAAGAAAATGGTTGATAAATACAAAGCAGTATCAAATACAAATGAAAATGGCTTAAGTAAAGGAGAACGCTATATTATAGAAAGTAGTCATACTGGAAATGTTGATGTGTATACTATGGATGGCACATATTTACTGTGGCATAGGAAAGATAATTTTGATAACTGGGTAAATATTCTGTAGTTTTTACAAAACAATTATTTGATGAATAATTTAAGTCTATTGCGAACCAAATGGGTTCAGAAAGTTGAGGAAGTAATGATATTAGAGTTTAAGGTATATGAACTAAAGGAATCTTCAACCTTTTACAAAACGATTTTCAAAGGTGGTAATCGTCCAAATGAGTTTATTGTTGTTGGAGAAGAAAAAGGATTTTATAAACTTCAGCAAGTTGAAGAAGATGGAATTTGCTTTATTGGAGATATGCCAATAGACGAATTCGCTCTGATGTTACCTAAAGAAGATATGAAACTCAAAGGAGATGACATAAGCACTGAAATACAAGAATTTGATATACCTAAAAAGTATTTAACTTTGGATATTGTTGAAACAATTCAACGACTAAACAGTAATTCGTAATTTGAATATGAGGTGTCCTATGTAAAAGGAGGTAACTTAAATATGAGAGATTATTATTATGGAGTGCTTTTTTACAACGAAGAGAGCGATAGAATAGATGTTCAATATGATAACGGAACAACTGAAGGTGGCTTACATTGTGGACAGACTTTGGAAGTGTTTGTTAATGGAAAATGGGAGCCGACTAGAATAGAAATGTCTGATGATTGGTATCTAGTAGGTATTAAAGGATTAGATAGCTTAGATAGTCAACGTGTTAGATTATAACATTTGGTTGAAACCATGAATTTGAACTGATATTCTTGGTAATAATCTAAATAAAAACTTAGGAGAGTTAATTATGAAGATTAATGTAACAAGTGATAATAGTGTAAATATTGAAGAATTAACATTTAGACAATTTGCCTTAGTGTTTGATGCCATTAAAGAAGCAAGTGAGCAAGGTGGATATAAAATTGATATTGATGACCTAAATTTAGTCATGGATGGGTTTAAGGATATTGATATTAAAAAGTTTTTTGACCTACAATCAGAAAAAGAAGAGATTGAAAAGAATATAGCTGAGATAATGAAACCTTATTATGAAAAGAGAAGATTAGAACAATCTTTATAAATACACTATTTCATAAATAATGAAAGGAGTCACATTATGAAAGAATTTAGAGTAGTGATAGAAGAAAGCCCTTTTGGTATTACTAAATGTGAAAAGAAATGGACTACTAATGAGAAATTAGTTAATGATTATCTTGAAGGTTTAAAAGAAGATTCTCCAATAACATATGAGAGAGCTAGAAAAGAAGAAAGAGAAGTGTAGATAAAACAGTAGATTTAAATACAGTAAAAAGTTGTAAAAAATATTATATTTATATTGACATTTATATTATTATTTTATATAATTGATTCATAATATAAATTAATTTTGGAGGTATTGTATGTTTGATAATATAACAGATGAATTATTACATAAGGATTCTTTAGCAGAATCAGAACAGGTATTAGGAAATAAACATTGGTCGGAATTTAATGAGAAGGAACAGGCATTTTCTTTATTTAAATTTATGGCTGACAATGAAACAAAATCAGAACACTTAAAATCTATAGGTGATACATATTGGGGCATGAAGTGGAATGAATTTATTAATTTAATTGAGTCATATGGTTTTGTTTCTGGGTTAAGATATGATTTCATTGCACCGAAATATGGATTTTCTGACGAAGCTGATAGAATTGAAGAAGCCATACTATATTATCACCCAACAAAGGGGTTAATATTATGGGCAACTTCGTATAGTGGAAATATAAACGGTGGTACAGTATATGGTGAAATTAATATAGATAAAGAAAGATGGAAAGAAATTTCTAAAGCTCTCAATAGATGTTCTCATGGGGCATTTGCACATTATAATGGAGAAACAGAGCAAGATGAATATAAAAATCAGGTAGAATTTGATTATGATATTAGAGAAGGTTTGATTCATGTATTAAATAGAATTGAAAATGTAACATCATATGCACCAATTTGGACAGAGAGGAATTTTTTATGGTTTCTTGATTATGCCGAAGAAAATCAAGATGGATATGATTATAGAACTATAACTTTAGAAAAGATATTAAGATGCCCTAACGACCTACAAGATATAGTAAAAGTGTATTTGGATAAAAGATAGATTTGGTTCAAATTGGAGGTATTTATGATAACGGGATTAGAAATATATAGCTTAACCAAAGAAAAGCTTGAGATGTATGACTTAACAAAGAATACTATAGTTTTATTCAATAATTCAGACCTTAAATATAAATTCGTTCAAGAATTCCTTAAAATCAGGAATGATGAAACAGATAAAGATGATGGTACTATTCTATACTCTACTGTATCTAGTAACGAAAAATGGGAAGAACAGAACCACAAAACAGAGATTAAAACAATAGTAGAATATTTACCCACATCTATTTATATGGTAGACAATGAACAGAAAATTGTAATTACTACCGAAGCTCCTTTTGTATTACAATGTAATAACCCATATGACCTATGGTTTTGTGATACAAATAATGAAGGACAGATACAGATATATTCATTTGTTGAATTTAAAGATTATGATACGATATGGGCTAAAGGTATTAGTACAGTTTATAAATGGACTATAAATGGTAGATTTGGATGTTATGAAGGGTATGGAAGATAATCAAATGGTTATTTTGTATTAACAAATAGAAAGGAAATATTATAATATGGATATAAATTATTTAAATGATTTATGTAACAAAGGTAAGTGTGTTCTATGTAAGGATTGTGTTGTCAATATGTATAAATTAGGATTAAATTTAGGTTTATCAGGATATGATAGATATCCATATAATAATCCACAAAATTTAAATATGTTACAATTAGAAGAAAGAATATATTTTTTTGATAGATATTTAAATACTAAAAACGATAGTTTTGTTGGTGGAGCTTGGTCAGGGGATTGAAACAAAATGCGAGATTTACGCAGAAAGGAAAAGATAATATGAAAATTGATGAGGTAATTAATAACTTAGAAAAAATAAAAGCCCAATATGGAAATCTTGATGTAAAATGTCTTAGAGCAAAGGTTTGTTATAGTAGCGGAGCTTTGGTAGGTACTAGAATAGGAGAAGTAGACACAGTTAAAGATATTGATGACAAGTTTGTTTTGATTGGTGGAGAAAATATTGAAGTTTGATTGAAATGTGAATTTGGAATCAATTTGAAGGGAAAATATTTTAATGAATAAAATGTATTTAATAAAAGTAAAAGATATTAATGATGATAGAACAATTATGGAGATATTGGATTGTGGAACTATAGACGAAACATTAGATAATTTGAATATATTTATTGTAACTGCTGATGAATGCTCTATAAGCAAACTAAAAACATGTCATGGGGTAACTAGAATCGAAGTAGATGAGAATCTAATGAATGTAATGATATAAAAGACGCATTTCAAAACAACTTAGATATATAACATATTAATAAAATAATTATGCTTTTAGTATTGACAAGGTAAAATTTAGGTGATATACTAAGTACATGGTAAGGAATTACATGAGCGAAGGAGAGATAAATATGAATAAGTTAGGTAATTTAATAAAAGAGTTGTCTGAAGAAGATTTAAAACAAGCATTTAATGAATTTTCAACATATTCTAAAACAGGAGTTTTAGGAATGGTAACTATAATTCGAGAAATAAGGAATAAATATGCTAAGTTTATTGATGACAATAGTTGGGATAGGGGTTGTATGGTAACTAGTGGAGAAATATTATTTGAAATTGCGAAGAGACATTATAATATGAAAGAGTGATTTTATGACATGTTGGAGGTATTGAAATGGACAAAGAATATAAGATTGAAGTTAGTTTGACTCCTAACTATCAGGATAATAAATTTAAACCTTATCATTGGACTTTATTTATATATGATGGTAATGATTGGTGTAATGAGGGGTTTGGATGGACGGAAAATCCAGAACTTGCATGGGAGGAAGCTTATAATTTTTATATTAATTTTAAGATGAATAAGTAATTTTGTTTTAAATGAGAGGAGATAAATATGTTAAATCAGGATGAAATAAATGAGCGAAAAGCAATAATTAGGCAATTAAAAGATGAAATTAAAGAACTAAAAAAAGAAAAGAATGGTATTAGTCAGTTAATAAAAAATAGACAAGAAGATATTAAATGTTATCTTGAAGAGATTAAAAATATGTAATGAATGTGCAGTTTGGTTGTATAAGGAGAAATAATTATGAACGTAAATAAATTATTTAATGAACTATTAGAGTTAAAGAGAAAAGGATTTGGAGAATCAGAAGTATTAATATTTGAAAAAAATGTTTTCCGATGAAAAGCCATATCATACAACCGTAGAAACTATAGAAACTACTAAGGCAACTTATAATGAAAATGAACAAGTTATATTATTGTTGAGGTAATAGGTTGAGACAGTCTAAATGGAACTTGTGTAGAAAGTTAAAGGAGGATTTTTAAATGGATTACGAAACAATGTGGAGAGAACTAAAAGAGCAGGTATTAAAAGGTCAATTTAACATAAGAGAATGTAGACAAAATTCCAATCCTGATAGTGATGAAAGAATAAGACTTGCAGGAAAAGTAGAAGGCGTTGATTTAGTTGCAGGATGGATTGTTGATATTGAAAAACAGTTTTTATAAAATCCGTATTTCAAGCAGAGTGAAAAGGAGAAAATTATGGAAGATAGTAGATTTTTATTGACGTATACTGATAATAAGCTATCGTGTAAAACTTATGGATGGTATCAATCAGAAGAAGAAATGCAGGAAGATATTTTAATTCATCCTGAGTGGTCAGATTTTGAAGCCACTGAAATTTTAAATTGTAGAGCTATTGAGTTGTAATGAATCGAAGAATTTATTCAAAGGTGGAATGATGTATATTGAAATATGAAGAATATATAATAAAGTCTAAAGAAATAGATGAAAAAATTAATGAATATATGTCTCAGCAACAAAAACTTATGAAGTTTAAATGTGTAAAAAAGTATGTTCGTTTACGACAAGAAATATATCTATTAAATGAACAAAAGGAACATCTAGAAGATGAGGTAGAAGATTGAACAAAACTTTGATTAGGTGAAAAGTATTAAAGGAGAATTTAAAATGTTTGATGTAAAGCATGAAACAATAAAAAATTGTGAGGTACTTAATGTTTGGCAAAAGCTCCCAACATTATATAACGAATATACAATAGAATTGGTTGAAAGGAAAAAAGACACATGTTTTCCTGAATATCATGAAATAAAAATTCAATCATCTAAGTTATATGATGAATTGTTGGAGTTAAAACAAAATAAAAAGGATAGGTGTGTTCTTGCACATGGTATGGCAGATATTGATATTTATAGAAAAGGCAAAGGTTATATAATTGAAAACAGCCCAAATGAGGGATTATATCTTTACTATGAAATAAACACAAAGGAATTTGATTCTATTTTAAATGCTTTAATGCCAAGATAATAATATAGACAAAATACTCATTTTATTAACAAATTTATAAGCAACGTATTATAATATTAATATAATTTTTGAAAGGATATGATTACATATGAAGTTAGAAAATATAGGTTTTTATACGTTAAATGATGAAAGAGCTAAAAATGCAAGTGAATATTCTCAATTAATGAGATGTGAAGTGATTCTTACAGATTCATGTAATTTTAAATGTCCATATTGTCGAGGAGTAAGAGATGATATTAAGGGAACAATCTCTTTGGAAAAGGCAAAACATATTGTTGATTTATGGACAAAAGACAATTTAAAGAACATTAGATTTTCAGGTGGAGAGCCTACAGTCTATAAACATATTGTGGAATTAGTTAGTTATACCAAATCGAAAGGTGTAGAAAGAATAGCTATTTCAACTAATGGTTCTGCCGATATGAAGCTATATAATGATTTAATTGAAGCAGGTGTTAATGATTTCTCAATATCTCTAGATGCATGTTGTAGTGCCTATGGAGATATGATGGCAGGAGGAATTGAAGGTGCATGGAATAAGGTAATACAAAATATAAAAGAAATAGCTAAACTTACATATGTGACTTTAGGTGTTGTAGTTACCGAGAAAACAGTATCAGATTTAAAAAATACAATTGAATTTGCTTCTAGTTTAGGAGTAGCCGATATAAGAATAATTTCTTCTGCTCAGTATAATACATTATTGGAAAATGCAAAAAGTGTATCTGAAGATGTTTATAATAAATACCCTATTCTTAAGTATAGGATTAATAATCTTAATCAACAAAGAAACGTAAGAGGATTGCAAGACCAAGATTCCCATAATTGCGGATTGGTTTTAGATGATATGGCTATAGCAGGAGATTATCATTTTCCATGTATAATATATATGCGTGAAGGTGGAAATCCGATTGGTAAAGTTGGGGATAATATGAGACAAGAAAGAGCTGAATGGATGAAAACTCATGATACACATAAAGACCCTATATGTAAAAAGAATTGTCTTGATGTATGTATTGATTATAATAATAAATATCGTGATTTTAGAGGTTAGTATGATACCCAAATTAGACAGTACTTCTTTTACTTGGCAGATATGGAGAGCAGGAAGTATACATGATTTTAATATTCCTTGTAGATATGAGATGCTAACATCTGGTTATGGTAAAATGATATTAAATAAATATGCTATTGGATGGTGTTACGGAGAAAATCTTATGTGTAGACCAAAGAAAAATCATATTGCTATTATGTTTGAAAAGGATGATGTTAGATTTTGGTTTCATTTAAGAAGGAATGAATTTGAAGAAATATTTAAATGAAATAATCTTTCTGTCTTAATATTATTAATATAAAAGGAGTTGGTTAATGTGAAATGCCAAAATTGTAAATGTGAAGAATTACAAGATGCTCACGAAACTCGTATAGACAACGGTAAAAGATTTAATTTATTTGAATGCCCAGTATGTAATGAAAGATATTACGACCCAGTAATAACAATAATCAAACCTAAGAGAAAGTAACATATTAATTAACAATATAATATTGCTCACACATTAGCTCAATTACATATTATAAAAAGGAGTGTGAGCGAAGTTTTGAAAGAATCTAGTAAAAGTAAAGCATTATTTATTCAGAAATTATTAGCAAGTCTTGTCCATCAAAACGGCAAGTATAAGGATAATAACGAAGGTGTTATATATCTCAAACTTCTCAGTAAGCAATTGGAAGTTGGTGAGAATAATGACACCAGACAAGTTTAGACTTAACCTGCTTACATATGTAATTAAAACACTATTACACTACTTTCCTTGGTGGAAACATACTGAGGTTGGTAGAGAACTATTAAAGGAACATAGGGAATTGAGAAGAAAATATCGTAAGTTTACATAAATGCGTGTCCTCCTTGACCCTCCTTTCATGTGCTGTTTGTGGGTGTTCAGCCTTACAATAAACCCTCAAAATAAATGATTCGAAAGGATAGTGTTACATATGCAAACTAAATATGAGAAGAAAACAAAGTTATGTTGGATGAATCCAAGAGATATAGACATACCTAGCTTATTTATAGAAAAGGGTTGTAATGAATGGAAAATTGAAGAACGTATAGATTACTATAATAAATATGGTAGCTTCGATAAGCCTATAGAAGTAAGTAGAAAAGGATATTGTACAGATGGTTATAGTAGATTATGTGCAGCTTTATGGATTGATTTAGACAAGGTTTTGGTAGCTCAGTACATATAATATATAAATAGGAGAAATATATGGTAGAATTTATTTTAGGAACATTTATAGTAGTTTTAATTCGCAATAGGATTGTCAGCAATATAAATAAAAAGGCAGGAGTAGAATTATATCCTGTATATAATTTAAAGCCAATTTTTAGGCACTGGAGTATCTTTCCTCCACTAGTGATGATGCTCTGTTACATTGCACTAGAAATATGTGTGTTTCAACGTAATTATTGGTTTATTCCGTACCAGCAACCTTTTAAAACAATCACATTGTTAAGTTATTTACCGCTTATATTTAAATATAGACTATATGAGAGTGCATGGACTAGATTAAAACAAAAGCATGATTTTATTAATATTATAACTTCACCTATGGGTATTGGCGCTGTATGTTTGTTTTTATGTTCATTATTGAATCATATAGCCATAAGTGCGAATAATGGTATGCCTATATTCCCATCTTTAACTCTATGGACAGGTTATATGGATAAACAGTTATTTGATGATGGGTTGCATATATTAGGTAATTTTAATACTAAGCATATTTGGGCTTGCGATATTTTTGATGTTGGATATAGTATTATGTCAATCGGAGATATATTTACACGTCTATATGTATCTATAGTTCTATATTTTAGTATTAAAAATAATTCTATATATTCACAAAATAATTATTGACTCTCAATATTTTATGTATTATAATGTAATTGTACCACATTTATACATATTATAAAAGGAGTGTTCAAAATGCAAAGTGTTATCACCGCTTTATTAAATATTGTTACTGTAAGTTTTTGGGAGGAGTTAGTTTGGGTTGGAATTACACTTGTACTAATAGGCAGAGTTGATTTACTTGATTGGAGAAGATGGAAACGCAACATCAAATGGTTGTTGATTCCAATCTTATCTGTGGCTATCTCTATAAATATTCTTAAATATATTTTACATATCCCTAAACCGATTATGAGTATTAGCACTTTAATACTAATGATTGTTTTAATAATCTATATATCTAAAACTACAGATAAAATTGGTGACAAATGGTTATACTTAAAATCAATAATATATTCTGCTTTTGCTATTTTTATTATATCGACAACTGAAACTTTTTATTCCCCATTGATTTTATATAGATTTAAAATATCTATAGATGTTATTAATAGTAATATATGGTATAATTTCTTATGTTCCACTCCTTCTCGATTAATTCAATTTATTTTATTAGGATTATTAATATATAACAAATTAAACAACATAAAATTTAATAAAATTTTTGTATATTTCAAGGATAAAGTGTCTAATGTAATACTAATAATTACCTTACTGACATCAATATCGGTAATTCTTTTTTTAGTAAATGTATTTACTAACTTTACTACAATTCAAAATTATGATTTGTCAACACAATTATTAATTTCTGCGATAATATTTATTTTACCAACAATAATTTTAGGGGTAATACTTTTTATTCATGTATATAATACTCAAAAAATTATTAATATAGAACAAAAATACTCAAGCATGTTGGAAGACAATGAGAAATAAAGCGAGTGATATTTTATGAAAAAATTGGGTATAATAATCAGCTTTGTTGCACTTATTGGTATGATATGCTCAAATTTGTCTGCTTCTTGGTTGTTTTATAATCAACCAGAGACTCCATCAATACTTGCAAAGTAATACATAGCAAGTAAATATTATTGTCAGTGAGGGATTTATTTTCTCTCACTGATTAATAATATAATAATTTTTTATTTATGTATTGACAATTTGATGGTAATAATATAAAATGTTTACATAGTAATTAATATAAAGGAGAATGTATTATGGTTTTAAACGTTTTTAAGTATTTTTGGTTTTCAAAAGAAAATCAAATTACCAATGAATTGTCAAAAGAATTAGAAATTATTAATAAACGATTGGCTTATGAATTAGATATTGCTCTACAGGGTACTACAGTGGATTTATTTGCAAAACAATGTAATTTACTAAACGCACAACCATTGTACGATATACTAAACTTAAAATTAAATGAAAAGCCATCAAGAGACCTTCTTAGATTAATTGATAGTAACAGCAAGGGTAATGTTACATATAAGAGGTTATATGAAATTTGTGGATATTCTGAATTTGATGAAGATGAGGATAAAAGATGGCTAGATTTTAAACCAAAGAGAGGTGAGATATACTACATTGACCTTGGTTATCATAATATTGATAGTGAACAGTGTGGTATTAGACCATGCTTAATAATTCAAAATGATACAGGTAACATGTTTTCGCCAAATCTTGTAGTGATTCCGTTGACCAGTCGTTTAAAACGATTTGGTAAAACCCATGTTAAATTAACAAAAGAAGACGGGTTACGTGAAACAAGTTATGTTATCTGTGAACAATTAAAATCTATAAGTAAGAGAAGAGTATATTACAGTGGTGCTACTAATAGAATTACTAAATTATCTGAAGAAAAAATGAGAGAGGTAGAAACAGCAATAGAGTTTGAGTTAGGTCTAGAAGATTTAAATTTCAACGAAGAAACTGCTTATGCTCTTGTTGAGTATATGAGATACTTAAAACATGATATTAACAAAAAGCAATCTAAGTATTTGATTGGGGTATACAATAAAATTAAGAATGAACTTGAAGTCTATTGTAACAAGTTTAAGCTTGACTATAGAAGTATAATTGAAAATTACAAGAATCTTGATAGACAATACGCATAAAACTGAATGTTTTGAATATAGAAAGTTTTATGCCAATTAATAATATAAATGAGGTCAGTATGAAATTACTAAATTTTGAATTTATAGATACACTATCAAAGAAATCAGGACATAAACTATATAAAAATCTTGCCGATAAACCAAATGGAATAAAAAACCTAAAAGAATTTATTGAAAATTGGAAACATGTTAAATATGCAGATAATGATTTTTCAGAAATCCCATGCACAAATATGCTCTCATATGATTTTAAAATAATTTACGGAGCTATTGTAAAAGGTGGACTGTTACTATCATTGGCTTGGTTACTAGATATTTTAGTACCAACACTGGTAGTAACAGCTTGCTTTGGAATAATAAGGTTTTTTGCTGGCGGGTTACATTTTAAAAGTTATACCCTATGTACCTATGTGTCACTTATATCATTACTATCATTAGGTTATATAGGGTCGCATTTACCTTATAACTGGTTTGCAAGCACTATTATGTTCGGCATTGTGATTATTAATATAATAAAGTTTGCACCTGTTGAGAATGACAATTTACCAATAAAAGATGGGAAGAAACCGTTGTTTAAAAAAATAGCCTTAATTAATACGGTTGTACTGTTTGTTCTAAATGTATTCATATGCCAGCTTCCAATAACTTTAGGAGTGTTTATGGCAGGAATAATAACACTTCCTTTATTTAATAGGCTAAAACAGTAAAGTTTCGACAAACCGCCTTCATTTTTTGAGTTTTAGTTATTATATACAAATATATATCATCTACTATTCTTCTTTTTGTCGAAATTATAGAAATTAAGTCGATAACTTACGTTTGAACAGATAAAAAATTTACTGTAAGATTAGTATTGCAGAAATATAAATTTCGTTTTATAATAAAAACAGAACGCATGTTCGATTTTGAGAGGAGAAAATTACAATGAGAATATTTTATGGAATTGTAGACGAAGATAATAAATACGTTGATGAAAGGTGTATATCTTATGATAGTATATTAAAAAAGTATTGTTACAAAAGCTATGACAGTTATAAAAATATGATTTTAATTGATAATACGTATGACCAAGCAGTTAATACAATTGCAATAATAATGGATAATTGCATAAAGGCAAATATACATAAGACATTCAAAGTAGTTACTATTAACATATAAACATAGAATAAACCTATTACGTTATTGACTTGTCAAAACAATCATGATATAATAATACATATCTGACAAGGAGGTAGTAGGATGAAAAAGAATAGAGATAATCTTGAAAAAGCAATTTATTCTGCCATTGATAAGAATCTAGTTAATAGACGTACTATCATTAATAAAATAACAAGTGATTTAAGTGAAAATCATAATATATCTGCTGGTAAAATCAAAATGATATATAATAAGAGTGAAGGCGTTCCAATACAGGCATTATCAAATGCAGAGTTATTTGTTTTCACAAGGGCTTTATATAAGGCTACAAATGACTATAATATAAATCCAGAGGATTGGTTTAATCCAGAAGAAATCAAATCATATGAATTATATAAAGCACAAACATATTCTAAAGGTGATGTAGCTGTTTTTTATAATGTTGACCAAGTATCAGAAAATCAATGGGTTTGTACTAAAGAAACTTGGGTTGATATGAGTAAAAAGTTAAATCAAGGGTTGATAACATATAATATAAGGACTCAAAGAGAAACAACTACTGTAACTTTTGGTAATATTGAAACACAAATACCAACAATCAAAATGAAGCCTGTTCAAGACATGACCGAATTAATTTTAAATGGCAAGTTTACACCTAATATGATTACATTAAATATTAGGAAAACAGAGTCAAATGAACAACATTTTGAGTATGACGCAAAGACTAGAACTCTCAGTATAGCGGTAGATAACGAAACAACATTTCTAGATATTCCCGATGGAATGCATAGAACATTAAGTGGAGCTAGAGCCGTTGAAATTAATCCAAATTTGACATCATTTACAATGATAAACATATTAAATTATACTGAGGAAGAAGCACAGCAATATATTGAACAAGAAGACCATAGGACACCCATTAACCCATCCCATATAGCTTCATTTAAAAATGATGATAATGGCGTTATGATGGCAAAGCATGTAAACAAATTTGGTAATGAGAAAAACAATGAAATGTTTAATACTCTTGCTACTAATATTAATGAATTTAATTCATCTAATATTAAATATACAACAATAGAAATGTTTGCTAGGGCTTTTAATCATAATTGGAAAATCAATCAACCAAGAGAGTTTGCTAAAATTCAGAAATTTATGATTTCTTTTTTCAATGAATGTATTGGAATTATTAGAGAAAAGCATCTTGACCAATCCAAGTATTTGGCTAGTAATGTTTTTATTGGATATATCGCATTATCTTCAATTCTATTTAAAAAAGAAAATTGGGTTGAAATTCTTGAAGTGGTTGTTGACAGAATAGCATCAGACGAATCATTTGAAAAGTTGGGACTACACTCTGATAACTTAAAAGTTACTTTACCTTTGTTAAGGAAGTTTTCTGATTATTTTAAGAAGATTGGAGTAGATTTAATATGATTAATGTAGATAAAAAGGAAAGATTTATTGTTGAGAATTACGATAATGAAGGCACTCAAAAAACTATTAGAAATACATTTACAAAAATATCTGATATTGAAGAAATGTATAATATGGACTTGGATTCTTTTAACAAAGACCAAATTGCAGAGGTGTTAGGAGTTTTAGATTGCAAGTCTATTGAGTCACTGAATAAAGAGTTCACATACATTAAGAGATATAAAAAATGGTGTGCCGCTGAAGGATATTCAATTTTCGATGCCGCATCAATATCATTCTATAAATCAGATTTAAAGAGATATATTAATAAGTCTGCCCATGATAATCAATATATTATGAGCAGAAAAGAATTTTATGAAATACTTGACAAAGTATATAACCCTCAAGATAAAGTTATTCCAGTGTTGTTGTTTGAGGGCATTAGTGGAAGACCAAAACAAGAGTTTAGTTTTGAAGAAATTAAAAATCTAAAGGTTCATGACTGTAATTATGAAAACCATACTATTATTACAACACGTAATGGTGATTTAAAACACAGAGTACTGGATGACATAGATATGAGGTCTATGGATATTATTTTTGATGCTATTGACCAAATACAATATCATAGGGGAAATGGAACTGCAACAGGTAAGTTGTCAATTTTGGATTTGGAAGAGTCGGATTACGTTTTGAAGAAAGTTTCTCGTAAAAACAACACAGAAGATATTAACACAGCTTTTATTGATTCTAAGATTAACTTTTTTAAGAAAGTTACAGAATTATATTGGGTAAATGCAAAGAAAATTCAATATTCGGGAATGTTTGATAGGTTACAGAATATTGAATCCGCAGGGAATGAACTATCTCCACAAGAATACAAAGACATATGTAAAAGATTTTTAATTAATGAAAATCGTTGGAATGTAATTAAAGATAAGTATTTAGCTTTTAAAGCTATTGGGTCAAAGGGCTAATTAAAGCCCTTTTATACATAATAAATTTGGCGTTAACTCAATATATGTCAAAATCATTTCCTATTACATAGAAATACCAAAGGAGATGACAATATTGAGATACAGTAAAGAGTTCGTGTTTAAAAAGAAAAAGAGAGAAGTGTATGAGACCTGGTATAATCGTAATGAAAAAACTAAGTTAGTTTCATACATATATAAAACGCCAAAGAATGATTATCATTTTACTATATCAAGTGTCAATAGTCCAATTAAGAAGACTTATTCATCTTTAGAAGATGATAAGGTATATAACTCTTTTGATGAAGCAAGACATGGTGTTATGGATTGGTGGCATGAAAATTTCTAGGCTATTTATAGCCTTTTCTTTTATCTATTTTCTGTTATAATAATTATACATAAACTTTAAAGGAGTATTTCATTATGGCAGGAATTAATAATTTTCAAGAATTGGGTAAAGCAATGTCATTTGATTCAAATTATATAGAACCTAAACGTGGAGAAATTTATTACGTTGATTTATCTGATATGGGAGTAGGTACTATTCATATAGCTCAGAAGAAACGTCCTGCCCTAATAATTCAAAATGATGTAGGGAATAAATTTAGTTCTACAGTTATAGTAGCATTAATAACTTCAAGTATCCCTAAAAAACTATATCCGATGCAATTTCCATTTATTCTCAATGAGAAAAGTTCAATTATCATGTTTGAGCAAATCATGACACTAGATAAGAATAGATTAGATGATAAGATTGGCGAATTAACATACGACCAGATGAGAATTGCAGAAGAGAAATTAATGTATTCACTACAACTTAATAAATTTTCATTAGAAAATATAAAAGGTATAGAAGTTATAAGTCAAAATACAACTAAGTCTAAATCAGGAACTTATGTAAATTTTGATATTGAACTTGATTTTGAAGGGCAACCTAAACAAAAAGTAAATATCAGGTTAGACAAACTAAAAGAGTTTGACAGTACAATAGAAGTAGATATTGAATTTGATACTTTACAAGAGAAATTGGATTGTATTAAAGGATTACACTGGTTAGTAACTAATAATCAAATATAATTTATCCCCCATTATTATTTTATGAATATGTATTGACAATTGTAAAATATAGGAATATACTATATATATACAACGAAGGGGGGATTAAAACATTAAATACAAAAGTGAGGTAAAAAATATGAATGATGTTATTCCGCTTTTTAGGCAAGACAGCAATTGTACAGAAGATGAAAAAACTCAAAATTATTGGGATAAGCAATATAAAATAAGGGATAAATTAATAAAGAAATTTAAGGTTATACCGATTGAGAGTAGGCTAATAAAGGATGCAAAATTAGTTACTTTTGAAAGGATGGAAGATATTCAAGAATATGAAGAATTAGAGTGTGGAAGACAAAATTGTTATAATTCTTGGGAAAGTTGTAAAACAAAATTTATTAATTTCCCCTGTCAAATATTTGTTAAGTACACAAAAACATATTTAGATTATTATGTTGCGGAATATCTAACTATGGAAGAATTTCAAGAGGAACTATTTAAATTAGCTCAGATAAGCTAAATAATAATTTGTACATAATCACAATATAATTATGTTGACACTTTAAATCATGTATGATATTATTGTATTGTAAGGAACAGGAAAAGTAAGTTATAATTAAAGAGTGTATGGAATCAACTTTTTGTGTTAAGTTGGGAGGAAATAAAATGAATAAGAGTGATTTTAATAAAGGTCAGATAGTTTATTTAAAATATATTGGAGACAGACGATATGGTGTTATTGGAGATATTCTTGAAGCAACTGTAAAATCAGTTGGTAGCAAATATATAACAACCATTAATGGCGATTGGAACACTGAAAGGAAGTTTGAAATTGATAATGATTTTAGAGAGTCTTATACAATTGGAGGTTCAGATTATCAATTATTTCTGAGTAGGCAACAGATAGAGGATGAAAATGAATCTACTTTAATACAGGATAAACTTCGAAAATTTATTGGTTCTTACGGTAGAATAAAACTAACATTAGACCAATTAAGAAGGATTGAAGCAGTAATAGACGAAAAGTAGTTAATATAGAAATTGTGTTTCATCAAGATATAGGAGAATTTTATGGAAGAATTAAAAGAGCTTAAAAAATTAATTAATAAGGCTAGACATCATGCTATTAAAGAAAATGAGTTAATTCAGGATATTTTTAAAATTCTTGATGATATAGAGATTGATATAGAAGCGAAAACAAACGCAGAAAACGCAAATAGTTTAAGTGAAGCTATCACCTGTCACATTACTTATGGAGAATATGATGTTAATTCAATTATGAAAGAGATAAAAAAGCAAATAAGTAGATAAATACTATGTTTCATTCAAATGTGAGGTGATGAGATAATGGAGAAAATAGAATACTATTTTAATACAAACAAGTATCATTGTTGGGAATGCTTTGAGGAATTTAAGTCATATATATATTATAAAGATTTAAAAGTATGTCCATTGTGTCATGCCAAAATTGAAAAAGAATCTGATATTTCCATTAACTTTGAAAAAACCACTAACGAGGAAAGAAATGATATATTTGATATTATTTATCAAAGCGGTGATGTTTTAACATGGGGATTTGATAGACTTGCTGGAGAATTGTTAATAGATTGGTTTTATCAGCTTACATCAAACAGACGTAAAGAAATCTATAATATTTTTTCTCATAATAAGATTAATAGGATTTGTGATTTCATAGATGAACATTGGGAATATGATAAATCCATTTTATGGAGAGAAACTTTTAAGAGACTGTCCAAGAAAAAACAGATAGATATTATAGAAGATTTTTTCAAGTTCTATGAAGAGACTAAAGACATTATAGAAGATAAATATGATTGGTCAGAGTTTGATTGTATACTTGAGGATAAAAAAGAGTTTTCACAACTACAGCAGATAAAAGCAAATTGGTGTGACTTAGGTATGCAAGTATATGATTGTTCTACAAATAGTGATGGGCGTATGTGTGATTGTCTAAGACATGCAAATGATACCACGGCTTATAAATGCTTTAGAGACTATCTGCAAAAAAAAGGACTTAGACCAGATGGAGTAGTACCTACGAGTATGAGATATCAAGACAAATATTAACATGAATGACTTGATTGATATACAGTAAAATTTTAGGAGGATGAATATTATGGGAAAAGAAATTTTAGTACAATGTTATAAAGTAGAAGAAGGTAAGCTATATATTGGAAAAATGAATAAATCAGAAATGAAGAGAATGAGATATTTTGAATCTCCCTTAGAAGCCATTGATGATAATTTAATTGCTCATAAATATTGGTTAAGAGAACAAGAATATAAGTTAAATAATAGAAAGGAAGTTATTTCAAGGCTTGAAGAAATAAGAAACAAATACATTAATTGTGAAGATATATTTCCAAAAGATAATTCGAGTTTTGTTAATATATATAATGGAATAAGTTATTAAAGTATTAATGAATTCTTTATTCTATCTTAAATGTTAAGGAGTTAAAAATATGAGTGATACAATGTTATGCTGTCCTGAATGTGGGCATGAAGTTGAAACTAGCAAAGAATATAAAGGAACTGGGCAAGCATATTGTGAAAAATGTGGAACAGTAAGTAATGTTGGCAATTGTAGATTAATTAATTTTGACAATTATCAAAAGCCTGTATGTGAATGTTCAGGAGATTTAATTTTTATTGACAAAGCCCTTAATAGGAATCTCAAACATGATATTTATACAATTTTAAAAGATGGTAAAAAGGGTAAAAAAGTTGGAGAGACAGAGGATGAACTTTTTGAAGATTGTCAATTTTATTATATAACTAAATGTAAAAAGTGTGGTTTAAAATGGAAAAGTTATCTTGATGAAGACAGAAGAATTCATTAATGTAGACAAAACTGCTATTTGGTCAAAAATAAGGGAGTGAGATAAATTATGAGATATGTTGATATATTAGATAAATGGGCAAAATATACAGATTATAATCCACAACAAAAGAGTTTTAACTTGGCTAATTTGAGTTATGAATTACATCAGGTAAATAAAAGGATTGAGCATATAATAAATACTTATGATAATACAGGTGCATTGGCAGTTATTCAAGCAAAAATAATGTTTAAAAGAATGCTACAAAGTGGTTCATATAACGCTTTAGAGTATATGAAAAATCCCAATATTGTTAAAGACGATAAAGAAATATGGAATATGTTCCATTGTGAAGAAGTAATAGAAGCTGAAGACAATTATGTTAATGCTATCAATCAACTATCAGATAAAATTATTAATAAACCCCTTATTGGAGAAAGAAATAATGAAGATGTATTAAATGATTTATTTGAAGCTACAGATATAGTAATGGCTTCATTAGATAAGTGTAATATAGATTTATTTGCTCGTGGTGGAAAAGTTTTGCCAATCACAAAAATTTCTACACATATTCATTTATTTGAAACTCTAGCTGAATGTTTAACAGCGTTGGAACATACAGATGATGGATTATATTTATGTTATATAAATTGTGGTGGTACAGCAGATGGGTATTTTGGTTTTTTTCTTAAAAATAATGGGAATTTGCTATCAATAAATGAAAGAATTGATGAAGCTTATTCTGGTCAACATAGTCATTCAAGAAATGGTCGTTGGGCAGAAAGTAAAAAATATGAATTGTTCCCATACAACTATATATTTAATTATACAGAACATGATTATAAAGGATATGCAAACAAACATTTAATAAACGAAGAAAAATTAGCATTTTTTGAATTAGGAGCTAATGTGTATCTTCCAATTGTAATATCAATGATTATGATTAGTAAACAATATGTTGGGAAAGAACTTGATTTTAATATTAATGAACTTAAATATGTAGATTCTTTGTTTTCGTGCAATATTAATAAACTATCGGAAACAAATAATCAACTTATGATTGTTAATAATAGCATTATTGTTAATAACCATAATTCAGTTGATTTAACCTTTGATTTAGAAAAAGTTATGAATGGTAATTATGCAACCGAGTTTCATTATGGTAATGATAAGTATTATAAAGAAACAGGGACTTTTACTAATAGCAATCAGTTATTTGTTGATTTGTGGGGAGAAGGATTTGCTTATGATTCTTCAAAAATTTACGAAACTAACTCAATTTTAAGAATAGGAAATAGTGAATCCACTGATAGCATACCACCTGAATTCGTTGGTACTAAGCAAAGAATGAGGCTACAAGGATATTATCAAATTAGAAAACAATTAGCTGATTATATTCGTGATAAAATACATGAAGAATGGATTAATTTTGGCAGAACTGATGCTGTAGAACAATGGTATTTTAAATGTATCCAAAATAACATGAAAGAAATTGAAAAGATAATTGTTAAAAAATATATTGATATTCAGAATGGTGAAAAAGTTTTAAGTGATGGTTGGCGTTCATCTGATAAAAATGCAATTGATATATACTTTGTAGAACAAAAACATCCAGAAGGATGGGGTAATCATATCTTTAATGATGAGAAAGAAAAATATAGTAACGAATATTATTGTACTAAAACTGGAGCAATATGTAGTTTATTCTTTACTATTAAACCTAAAAACTGGAAACAAGTAGAGATGTTGTGCGGTTGTGAAGTTCCTAAAATTGTGAAAGGATGGAATTATGATGGACATTTTGGCGAAGGGAATTCGATTCTTAGTGCAACTGATTTAGTTTCAGAAGTGGGAACTCCTTTTGAAAGATATGAAATTAATAAGTATAAAGAACTTTATAAAGAAGATAGAATGAGTGAATTTAATTTCTCATTCTCCATTGGGTATTCAAAACGTGGATTAAAACAAATATTAAATAAGTAGATAAAACTTATAATTTATCAAAAGTGAAAGGAGTTTATCATGGATAATAATTTTTTATTAACATATTCATATGAGAATGATGAAGGTAGAACCGATGCTAACTATAGTTGGTATGAAAGTGAAGAAGAAATGAATGATGATATTCAGTTTATGAAAAATACTTTGCATGATTTTAGAATAAATGAAGCAATGGAAATTATGCAAGTTAGAAACATAAATACTTGAACCAATTCGATATTCTATCAACATCGGAGGTTAAATATGTATAAACATGTATTTAGTACAGAGGAAGAATTTACAGATGAATGTCCATGTGCATATGGAGTATTGAATTTTGTAAATACAGTAGAAACAGATGTAAGATGGTGGTTTAGTGTTGCATATTATAATGATGTCAGTAATTTTTATAGTATTATTTTTAAATCCTATATTACTGATGAATATAAAGATTATGTGCTTTCAGTTCAAGCAAATTATGTTTATGATAAATGGGTATATAAAGTGTATAAAAAAGTTGATGGGCTAACTAAATAGATGTTTTAAGTTGTTTTAAGGAGTTATTTATGCATAAAATTGTTAAGGTAGAACCATATTACGATATTACTAGTGATGAAGCAGAATTCGATGTTTTTATGAATTTTCCATCGAATACTCGCTTATATAATAAAAAATATAATGAACCCACTTTTTGTGAATTCGGTTATCAAGCCGATAAGAAAAACGTCAAACATTATGTATATTCTAATGGTAAAAGACATTTAATGAACGAAGAAGATAATATAGAATCGGCTGAATGGACAACGCATTTAATTGCTGATGTTTTTGATACAAATGAGAAATTTATATGGTTTGCTTTTAGAGTGTGGTTTTATGATGAGGACGATTGGAATAGTGCGTTAGAACATTTTAATGATGATGATTACTGGAATATGATTTTTAAATGGATTAGTGATATTCCCATTAAAATTAATGAAAATATAAAACTGCAAATAATTAACAAATGGAATGAGTTTAAAGAAAAATGTTATAAAGCTAAAGAAGAATATGTAATTACATGTTAATAAAATAGACATTTTGAAATAAGTGGTATATTGTAATTAATAAGGAGGGTTAATGATATGGAAAAGGATATTTTATTAAAGATGACAGAAACAATGTCAGATTTACAAGGAGAGCTTCAGTGGATATGTGATGAATGTAGAAAACAAGGATTTACCTTACCTATTAATCTCAATTATATTAAAACCGAAATTAAAGAACTACGAGATGTTATTAATCAAGTTGATTGAAGGATAGGTATTTATGAGTTATAAAAATAGATATGAAGTTATGTATAGGATAAATAGTAGTCAAATAGATAATAATTACGGAACAATTTTAATTGAGTCTCCAAACGAGAATTTTGTATCTACTATTGCAATAAGTAAAATTCATAATTTAAGGCAATGTGAATATGATGATATTGATATACTAAATGTGCAACTTTTGGATTCTGAATATATTGATGATGAAATGTAGAATTAACGATGAAAGGAGAAGCACTAATGGCTGATATTATTTTTGATAAACAAGAGTTAAAAGAAATAGAAGATGTTATTATTTCTGCAATAGATGATGGATATATTACAAATGAAACCACAAAAAGAATTTTATATAAATTAGATGTAGATGTTAATATTTTAAAAAATTTAGATGAATATTCTAATATTGGGATTAAACTAGTTGATTAATTAGTATAAATACATAATTTGGTGAACAATTTAAGTCTATTGCGTACAAAACATGGTGCGGAAAGTTGAGGGGTATAATGAAATATTTAAGGGAAATCGAAGAATTAAAAAGAGCGGCAACAGAAGGAACATGCTGGACAGAAAACGGGGTTTGCAAAGAATGTACAGATTTACCTCTTTGTAATACTGTCAGAGCATTAGCGGATACTTCAAAGGAACTTGCAGAAGCTGTAGTTAGAAATTTAATTGCATGGGATAACTCAAAAGATAAAGAACAAGGGTTATTGCCAGAAGTATATCTGACTAATAGGTATTTATATAAGCAGCTTACAGGCGTTGAATACAACTATATTGATGCATGCACAAGATTTAAAATTGGCAATCAAGGCTAAAAACTTAGTCTATTACGAATGAAGGGAGTTGATTTTTTGCCCAAGTCAGATTTAACTAATAATGCTGAACGGCTTTTAATAAATCGTGCTATACGGGAATGTAAGCGTTATGCTATAGAAGTTCATTGTAGCCACCGTCAAAAAGGCGGAATTGTGGATTTTGCTACAGTTGAATTTGATACTGAATCCATGATTCCCGAAATTACCTGCTATGAAATAAAAGTAAGTGAAAGTGATTTTAATTCCGAAAATGGACACAACCTCAATGGCGATTACAATTATTATGTATTAAATAAAGACCTTTACGATAAACTCAGAGCAAATGAGAAATATAATCATCTATTCGAGGATGTATGGTACAACAAGATTGGTATTATTACATTTACGGAAAAGCAGATGAAAACCGTTCTTCAAGCCAAATTGCTACATAGGTATGATAAATACACCATTGAAGAAAAAATGCGGTTTATAGATAATGTTTTACTTTCGTGGACTACCGGAAGTATGTGGAAATATTTAAAAAAACATGGAGTAGAGCTACGAAATGAAAACGTCACAGCGTAATTCGTATTTTGAATATATTCTGATTAAATAAACTTAATCTAAAGGAGGTCTTACATATGGATATGTTATTCAAAGCGATTAATTTAGCTACAAATGCACATAATGGACAAAAAGATAAAGCGGGAGAACCATATATACTTCATCCATTAAGAGTTATGCTACAAATGAAAGATGAAGAAAGTAGAATTGTAGCAGTATTACATGATACTGTAGAAGATACATATATTACATTAGATTTATTGCAACATGAAGGGTTTAATCCAGATGTAATTGAAGCAATAGATTGTATGACAAGAAGATATAATGAAGATTATTTTGATTTTGTCAGACGATGTAGTAACAATAAAATTGCGAAGTTTGTTAAGCTTGCGGATTTAAACGATAATATGGATTTAAGAAGAATTAAGAACCCTACTTCAACAGATTATCAAAGACAAAACAAATATCAAAAAGCAGTTGATATACTTTTAGGATTGACTGAATAAATCATCTATTTGGTCTACATATTAGTTTCATAATATAATAGTTGACATTATTTTATATTAGTAATATAATAGTAAGTGAAAGGAAGTGTTTTATATATGTGGCATCCAATATATAATGAAATGGAAAAAGAACAAAAATTAGCTGAGTTTGAGGAAAAACGTAAAAAGCTTATTGAACAATTTAACAAAGATATGGAAGAATTAAATAGGTTGTGGGGTATAGAGTAAAGGAGTACATAATGAAGAGACCATTAATTTGGAAAGTAGTTAAAAATGAATTTTATATTTTGTGGATATGGAGATTTTCAATAGTTACAGCTAGTAATTTTGTAGATGGAGAAAAATATGGTGTTCAAATCGGAAAGCTTTCTGTTTTGTTCTGGTATAAAAATTATGCATTAGGGTTTGGACATAGTTTCGGAGCAGAAGTAGAAGCATATAAATGAAATTTATCATTTATTAAAATAATATTTTAACGGGGGATTTATTATGTTAGGATTAGTTTTATTGTTTATTGGATTAGTTTATATGTTATCTGGATTATTTATTGTATCAGATATTATCTTATATAAATCTCCTCAAGACCTAACTATTGGACATATCATAACATTAATTGTTTATTTGCCAATAACTTCATTGTTATCTGTTATATTTGGATTAATATCATTTATTGGTTGGATTGGGAATAAAGTTAAGGAAAGTAGGGTTGGAGATTTACTGAATAAAAAGATATTTTAATCAAATCTTGTATTGATTAACAATATAAATATAAATTGACCGAGGTGATGTAATTAATGGATTTAATGGATTTAGCTCTACAAATGAAAGATTATGAGTGGGCAAAAGAACTTCAGCAGGAAAAGAATACTAACGAAATTAGAATTGATTATGCATCGTTACATAATCAGATTGAATCAGAAAGTAAATATAGTGAAAGTGCTATAGCCCTTGAAGATATTATAACTTCTTGGATAATAAAATGGAATAATGGAGTAAGAAATCTAAACTTAATGTCTGAAGTAGATAGAATAGATACTGAAATTTTATTAGCTGAGAAAGATAAATATAATAAAGGCGAAATTGTAAAATACTACATTCCTGATTTCGAAACTCAGTGTTATTTAAAAGGATATTTACAAGGAACTTATCAACAATATTTAAATAATCAAAATGATAATACGTTACTACATTATAAATCAATTGCCGAATCTTATTGCGAAGTTGTTAAAGATAAGGCAGATAAGATTGATAATAATGATTTTAAGCCACTAAAGAAATGGTATCAGTTTTGGAAATAGTAAATAAAATGAGATATTTATTCAGAGAGGTTTGTATGGAAGAAATTATTAAAAAGTTACAAGAAATAATATTATTAAAAGAAAGTAGTTGTAATAATAAATGTTCTGATTGTGTATTAAGTGAAACTATAAAAGAAATTTGGTATGACTGTGATTATGAAGAAATAGATATTTGTGATTTTATTAATCTCATACAAAATAAGATTACCAAATGAACTATCTATAACAATATTAAAATAAAGGAGAATTACATATGAATACGTTAGAAATGGCAATTGAATTAAGAAAGAATCCCAAGTTAAAAGCTCAATGTACTGTTGGAGATGTTACTTGGAAAGTAAAATGTATTAATGGAAGTTTGATGCGGGACGATGAAAACAGACCTCCAGAGTTTCTTGATATGAGTGATTGTATTTTAAGACATAATAACTGGGCATTAATCGAAGAGAATAAAGTATGTGAATTATACTATGCTGGAGAAGTTGAGTTAGAAAATGGAATAGGTTTTTTACCTAACGATAAGAAACCTATAAATGATATATATGTTACAACTTCAGACGGAGTTTTACATACCATTAGGCCAATTGGTAAACAATTTGCAATACCAACTAACGATAAAGAAGTAAGGATAATATTTAAATATAATTATCCATGTACTTGTATTTGTATCAAATAACACTTTTATATTAAGTGAAAGGAAAAATATGAATAAAGACAAACAATTACTAAAACGTGCTTGGTTAGCATATCAGGGATTTGATAAGGCTGTAAGTCGCTCTACACCTACTCAAGAAGAAGTGGATGCAAAATATTCTCAATTGGATAGTATTATGATGGAAATATGGGATTATATGGGTGATGAAATAGCTCAAAAAAGTTGATAAAATACGAAATTTGTGATAAGTGAAAGGAGAGTTATATATGGTACTAAATGTATTTTTATGGTTATTTGCAATTATAGGAGTGGTTGTCGTAATATCATACATCGTTTCGTCCATCATATTTTCGATGGATAAGAATAAAAGTTATGAGATTAAAATATCTAGTAATAAGTTAGAATCAAGTACTTGATAGAATAATTAATAAACTAAATACATGGGCTAGTGCTGAAAACATTAAAAATTCTAGAATTAAAGCATATCAGCAATGCAAAATATAATAAGGAGTAAATCATGGAAAGAAGGTGTTAGTATGGACTGGTGGACGTGGAAACAGTATCAAATAATTGGAATAATAATTTTTGTATCTGTTGTCAGTTTATATCTATTATTTTTATATGGATTAGCAAAATTACTTCCCATTATTGAAAAAGCATATATAAAATTTGTAAACAGAAAATAGGTTTGATATAAAGTTGAAAGGATAAGAAAAAATGAGTGTTGAATTAATGGGTTTTTATTTAATTAAAGAAAAAAATATTGAAGAATGGTCTATATCATCAAATTCATTACATGCAGAAGATGATAGTGATGTTGCGGAATTTCATTCAATAAAATATGAAATATACAAAAATATACTTTTACATTTTGGAGCATATGAAGAAAATGGTTGTTGTAATTTTAAGAATTATAATGATGCTAAAGAATGTGTTGATTGGCTTAAACATTATAAAGAAATAGGTTTTAGTTTGAATTATTATACTAAAAAAGAAATATTGCAGTATTTATTAGAACAAGAAATTAATTAACCAAAATTAGAATTGATTCAAAGAAAGGATATTATGTAAAATATGCTACTAAAAATTTTATTTAAGAAAAGAATTACGAACCCATGTAATACTGATTCTGGTTTGACGGATTGTAATGCTATTGCTATATTACGGGATAAACAAGCAAAATTAAAATTAGCAAAAGAGAATACATTGCATAAAATATTAATTAAATATGGTATTAATTCAGAAGATTATTTTTATTCAAGACTAGTGAATGAATTTGAAACCTTAATTAATTTATTAACTTATAATCGTGAAATAAACTTTTCTGATTTTCTTAATAATTTAGATACATATTATAAGAATAAACTCCTAATTAAAGAATTGGAAAAAGAAATAAAAAAAGATAAAACTTTATTAGGAATAGAATAACACCAAATTTCTATTTTATTAAAATAAATTTATTAAGGAGAGTTGCATGGATAAAATTTTACAATTTCACATTGATGAAACGATGAAACACAAAAAGAATGTATATAATTATTTACTTTTTGTGGCTAAAATATTAGAACTTAAAGGTAGAAAACACGATGATAGTAAGTTACAAGACCCTGAACAAAGAGTTTTCGTTGAATATACACCTAAATTAAAGAATAGTACATATGGCTCTGAGGAATATAAAACCTTTCTTAAAGAAATGAAACCAGCACTTGACCATCATTATGCCAACAATAGTCATCATCCTGAATATCATAAGAACGGAATTAGTGATATGAACTTACTTGAATTAATTGAAATGTTCTTTGATTGGTTGTCGGCTACCAAAAGACACGCAGATGGAGATATTTTTCGTAGCATTGAAATAAATAAGAGTCGTTTCAAATATGATGACTTGTTAGCCCAAATATTCAAGAATACCGCAGAATACATTGACGGATGGTATTATGATGTCCTTGAAAAGCAGTTCTATGACACAGATAATGATAATGTTAGGCGTATTGTGTATGATTGGTTTACTTCAGTTTGTGTAGATAGTGATGAATATAAAAAGAAATATCCTAAAGAAGATTTTGATAATGCGAAGGATATAATATTGACTTTGGTAAGCATGGGATTAGGTTAAGATAAAAGGTGAATTTTGTTTTAATAAAATAAAGGAGATATATTATAATGAAGAAATTTGAGAATCTTGGATTTACAACAAAACTTACTAATGAAAAATTGTCAATTGAAATTCCAATTAAGAATTTAGTAACCGCATTTGAGTTTTGCGAAAATAATTATGATGAATCAAAAGTCAAACGGGGAAAAAGACAAATGTTTGCAGAGTTTGTAGCAAAACAAATCATAAATGAATGTGATAGTGAAACAGGTGATAGCCCTATAACTAAAGCCTTTGATAGTGTTTTTGAGTTATTATTTGAAGGGTTTGAAGACGGAACGGAATTTATAAAGTTCGGTAATGAGGATGAGGAAGATTAACATAGAATGTATTATTTATGATAAGTGAGGTGAGAATAATCAAATTAATTAGCAATATAAAGTTAATACCCAACAAGCAAGAAGGAAATTGGTTTCTATGGTTCACAGCGAGGAATAATAAACATTACTGTATATTTTGGGAATGTTCAAAACCTGTGTGGTGGAGTCCTAAATTTCAAAGAAGCAAAAATTACATAAGAATAGGATGGTTACTATTCTCTTTTGGATTTGGTAAGCATCCTAAAGATTGAGGTCTATATGGACAATAAACAACTAATAAACATACTTAATAATCAGTCAGGAATCATTCAAAAAGATGTAACCGAGGAAGAGTATAATAGTATATCTGTAGGTGATATAATACCGTTTTACAGCGATTTTATGGCACAGGTCTTATCAAAGTATCATTATCCAGATTATGAAGGCTGTAAATGGGCAATTAGAATTAAGATATTAGCTGAAATTTCTATAAATAAAATAGAAACATTGACAATCACAAAATAATTTTTTATAATGTTAATATAATAAATGTGAAAGGAGATATTTATGGAATCAATTAAACTTGATAATGGAAAGTATGAAGTTATTCTTAATGATAAACCATGGAAATTTGAAGCATTAAGGTATGGAGAAACTTGGAGAAGTCTTACTGGTGATAATTTAGTTTTGGCTATGTTTTATAGAATTCAAGAATTAGAAGAAGAAATTACAGAACTAAAATCAGAAGCTTGACAAATACATATATTCATAATATAATTATAAAGAAAGGTGTTGATAGTTATCCAAAACAAAATTGAAAGAATAAAAGAATTGGTAAATATCTGTAATTATCATTCTAACTTATATTACATAAAAGATAACCCTGAAATTACAGATAAAGAGTATGACAAGTTATATTCAGAACTTGAATTACTTGAACAGGAAACAGGTTGTATTCTTAGTTCATCACCAACACAGAAAGTACAAGGTAAAGTATTAAACAACTTAGTAAAAGTACAACATACTGAGCCAATGTTATCTGCTGAAAAATCAAAAGATATAAATGATATTAAACGATTTATGGGTAATCAAGATTGTGTATTATCATGGAAATTAGATGGTTTAACTATTGTATTACGTTATAATAACGGGAAATTTAAGCAAGCTATAACTAGAGGTGGAGGAATTGAAGGTGAAGACGTAACACATACAGTAGCTACATTTACAAATATTCCACTTACAATTGATTATACTGGGTATCTTGAATTACGTGGTGAGGGATTAGTTACTTTTAAAGATTTTGAAAGGATTAATGCTGAATTAGTTGCTAAAGGAGAAGAAACATATAAAAGTCCTAGAAACTTAGCGGCAGGAAGTGTTAGACAGTTAGACGCTAATATAACTAAAAAGAGAAACTTGATATTTCTTGCTTTTGGAATAGTTAAATGTGATAAAGAAATACAATATAAATCAAAGCAATTTGAGTTTTTAAAAGGATTGGGATTTGACGTTGTATTTCATCATATAATTAATAAGTCAGTTTTAAATGAGTCTATTGAAATGTTCAAAAATAATATACCTACTTTGGAATATTTAACAGATGGTTTAATTTTTGAATACAACGATATTGAATATGGTAAGAAGCAAGGAACAACAGGTCATCATAATAAGAATTTATTTGCACTCAAGTGGGAAGATGATTGTATAGAAACGATTTTCAGAGGTGTAGAATTAAATACTACTCGTACAGGAATGTGTTCATTAACTGCTATATTTGATGAAGTTGATATTGATGGAGTAAATGTATCAAGAGCAAGCTTACATAATTATGACATATTTGAATCATTCCAGTTAGGTATAGGAGACACCATTACAGTCTATCGTGCTAATATGGTTATTCCTCAGATTGAAGAAAATCTTACACGTTCTAATACATATAAAATTGAAATGAAATGTCCAAGTTGTGGAAGTGATATTGTAATTAAACAACCTAAAGAAGCAAGATTTTTATTTTGTGATAATCTACAATGTCCTGCACAATTAATAAGAAAGATTGAACATGCTGTTAGTAAAGATGGACTTGATATAGTAGGACTGTCTGGGGCAACACTAGAAAAATTTATTAATGAAGGTTTCATTAATAATATATCTGATGTCTACAAACTAGACATATATAGGTCTAAAATTGTTAAAATGGAAGGTATGGGAGTTCGTTCATACGAAAAATTAATATCTGCAATTGAGAAATCTAAACTTCTAGACATGTCATCATTTTTAGTAAGTATAGGTATAGACCAAATAGGATTAGGTGGAGCAAAGAGATTAGCTAAACATTTTAATAATGATATTAATAAATTCTTAGAAGCAACAAAATCATATACTAATTTTATCGGTATTGAGGATTTTGGAACTATTACTGCTAAAGCTGTATACGAATACTTTAAGAATGTTGATAATATGAATCAAGTTAAAGAATTGCTAAGGTATGTAACCATTAAACAGGAAGAGAAGAAAGCAAATACAGGTTTTAAATCTCTTAATGGTTTAGCATTTGTAGTTACGGGAAGTGTAGCAACATATAAAAATCGTGGGGAGCTTGAAGCTTTAATAACTTCACTTGATGGAAAATTGAATGGTAGCGTAAGTAGTAAAACAAACTTTTTGATAAATAATGATATTACTTCTACTTCTGGTAAAAATCAAAAAGCTAATGAACTAGGTGTAAAAATTATTAGTGAATCACAGTTTAATGAAATGATTGGGAGGAATATATAATGGATATTAATTTAAATAGGTTTGCAATTGTAACAAAAGAAAAACCATTTGAATTTGTAAAGGATGATTTGCATCAAACAAATGATATTGAAGAAGCAATGCTAAATGATTCAGAGAAAATATGTAATGATATTATTAAAGGTTTCCCATGTCCAAATGAGTATGAAGTAATGAGAGTGGAAGTTACATATAAAATATAAGAATAAAAGGAGATTATTTATGAAAGAATTAGAAGCCAATAAGCATGATATTATAATTGATGAAATTGATAATATTGTACTTAATTTAAGTGCAGGACTATTACCTAAGAATTTATCAGAAGACGAAGTACAAATGCTTACAAGTAGATATGGGGTAAATTGGTTTGAAGAATTAGGATATACAGAGCCTTTGTATGAAAAACCAATATTTTAACCAAATTTGGAATTCATTCAAAATATAATTGAAAGGAATTTTGACATGAGTAATGAGAATGTAATCTGTAGTAAACACTGTGGAATATGTGATGGCGGTAAAGAAGTAGCACAAATTAATTCTAATTTTATATGTGATACATGTGGAGAAGTGTATTGTTCTAATGCCATAAAAGCAGAGAATCTAACAAGTTGTATTATGTGTGGAAAAGGAAAGTTAATTGAAAATAGTACGAATGATTAATTTTGTAACCTTATTAATATAATAAAATTATAGAAAGGATTATGTACATATGAGTGAGTTGCTTACTAAAAGTGAAAATGATGAATTAATAAAAAGAATTGAAGACGGAGATAAATTACTTAGTAAAATTACAGATGCTTATAATGACGCCGCTAAGGATTATAATAAAGCATCCTCCGAAAGAGAATCAATGAAAGTAATTATTAGACAATTATTAGGTTGGTCTGAGGAAGAAGGATTAAATATACCTTATGAAAAATGGGATGAAGTTATTGAAAAAGCTCATGATAACGATGGTTTCTTTGGAAGTATGGTTGACTGGTTTATTGACCATATGAATGACTTCGGTGAAAGTTATGGAATTGAGTTTGATGATTGAAACTTATCATGAAAGGTCAGATTCGTTGTAAGTAAATTAATGGAAAGGAGTTTATTATGAGAAATGTTTTAAATCTTATTTTAACTGGGGTAGTATTTTGGATAGGTAATGAGTATTTTAATGAATACATATCTATTTCAAATAATAAAACCTTAATAATTGCCACACTTTTAATGGTAGCTATAGGATATTTATTTGGATTGCTAATGACTGCTTCATTCTTGACAATTCCATTAGGTATTGGGTGTATAACTACAGTAGTATTGTTTCTAGTAGCAATAGTATTGACGCCAATAAAGCTATGGTTACTAAATAAATACTTAGTTGGATTTGACATTAATGGGTTTTGGACTTATGTTGTATTAACTGCAATATTAAGTATCTTTTCAATTAAAACTAAATCTAATGAGAATACCGAAAACAAAAATACAACCAAATGTTAGATTCGTCATGATATTAAAATAAATACATAAAAGAAAGGAAACGAATACATATGAGTTTTGGAACAATTGGAAGTGGCACTTTAAAAATGTTTAATGCCAATACAGGAGAAGAAGTATTTATAGGAAATGTAAAAAATATTAAAATGGAGGAAGTAAGCATGGAAGAAAAATTAAACAAGTATTTAGAAGAAAATTCAATTGAGGTAGACAAAAACGGTAATTTTGAAATGTTTGTTGTAGTAGATGCAGATGATAAAGACCATGAGGTGGGTTCTATATTTCATGGAACAGAAACAGAAGTATATAGTGAGAATAGAGCTTATGAAGATTTAAAGGTAAATAATAATGGTGGAATGTTCTATGGCAGTTTTTATCATACTCATACAATATCTCTCGATTTATCATCATCCTACCTTTCAGATACTAAAATTGAAAAGAAATCTACTATAAGAGAATCTTTAATGAAGCTAGAAGACAGTATATTTAAGGTATTAGTTAATAAAGATAATGTAACTAAAGTTGACAGAAATGTTGTATATGTTAATAAGTATAAGGTACTAGAAGAAATAGTTTTACACCCTATATTGAAGTATAAAATAAAGTCTATAGATTCAGACAAAGTTACTGTACTACTTTACAATAGCTTAACTGAAAAATCAAAAACGATTGAATGCGAATGCTTCAATGATGTGGATTCATTAGTTGATATAAAAGAATTGATTAATGAGTATTTAGGTAAGAATGAGAAACAGATTGCTTTAATAAATTCAATAGTTGATGATGGAGCTGAGTTATAAAATATTATTACCAAAAGGAGATTCTATATACAATGTGTAAACAAATAAGTGATGAAATAGTAAATCAAATCATGAAGCAAATAAATGAAAAAGATTATGACAACAGAGATGCTGAAGATTTTAAAGTTGTAGTTGATAATGTTAAATATGGATTTAAAATTATTGAAGATACTGGATGGGAAGATGATAATAAATATGATTATCGTACTATTACATTTCAATTAGTAGAACGTGACGAAAAATATAAAACTATTAATGAATTTGATGCTTATTTTGAACAAAGTTCTAGCCGTACTGGTTCATATTATACTGATTGGTATTATGGTTACGATGAAATCACAAGATTAAAGAGAGTTGAAAAGGTTATACCCGAACAAGTTATACCCGAACACACAGTTATAGTTTGGGAAAGATATTAAAATAAGTTTGTAATAATAATATAAATATAATTTAATTAAAGAAAAGGAGACTACATAATGGTTAACGTAAGTGATAATTACAAGTTAGTAAACATGGAAATTGATGGTGAGGAAAGAACAGAGAGACTTGATGAAAAGCCTTGGAATGTAATGGAAGTTGAGTTTGAAGGACAGACAACTACTATTCAAGAAGGCGATGAAATTAGGTTTGTAGTTGAAACTGGTGAGATTATTGAAGGTGTACTTAATAAAATTACTGGTAAGGCAGAAAAGACTAAGTTGCAGATTAATCCTTTTGGTAAGGAATATGAGCAGATTTGGTCAGTTGTAAGTATTAAGGAAGGCACATTAAAGGTTATTGAACAGGAAAAAAAGTAAGAAAGGATAATACATAATGAAGTTAAAGGCAAACATTAAGCGTCCAATAAAACGCTGTCAATCTCCACCTTGTATTTTAATAATATAAATACCAAGGAAAGGAGTAATTAATTATAAAAGACAAACCTCAAATAGATTTAAGTAATAAAGTATTTGGAGATTTAACCGTACTTAGATATGATAAGAAAGGCAAATGGATTTGTGTTTGTTCTTGTAAACCAGATAAAGAAATTTCAATTGTAGGAAGTACACTAAGAGATGGAAGAAAAACTCATTGTGGTTGTAAGAAAAAGTATAGAAAAAGAAGTGAGATTGTTTTTCCTGAAGAATACAAGAATAAATCCAAACCATGTGTTGATTGTGGAATTGATAAACCATATGAAGAATACTATTTTCAAGAAAAGATTGATAAGAATGGTAATACTACATATTATTTTTATACAATGTGCATTGAATGTAATAAAAAACGTGCTTATCAAAGAATACTTGATAATATGGATGAACATAGAGAATTAATCAAGATTAATAATCAAAGACCAAACATAATTCAGATTAAAAGAGAGTTTGGAAAGAAACAAAGAGAAAATGGATATCAAACAGAGTATAGACGTAATAATCAAGAGAAGTTTAAAGGTTATAGTAGTGATAGAAGGCATAAAAATCATAAGGTAACTAAAACTGAATGGAAAGCATGTAAACAATATTTTAAGAATCGTTGTGCTTACTGTGGACTTCCAATAGAAGAACACTACAATATGTATGATGGAAAACTTAGAAAAGAAGATTTAAACAAAGAACATGTAGACCATATGGGTAGTATATTTTTGGATAATTGTGTGCCAGCCTGTAAAAGTTGTAATGACCATAAATGGGAATTTAAACTTGAAGATTGGTACAATGAAAATAATCCAAATTATACTAAAGAAAGATATAACAAAATAATCAAATGGTTAACCGAAGATTGTTTTAAGTATATAGAAGAAAAGAAACCTCGTAAACCTTATACGAGAAAAACAAAATCGGTTTGACTAAAATGAATATTCTATCGCAAGTAAATAATTGGTAAATGTAAATATTAATAAAATAAATTTTTAAATTTTAAGGAGAATACATATATGACAGAAACTAATAATACTATGTTAAGAGAAGCAGATAATAAGGTTTTTATTGAAGGAATAGTATCAGAAATTAACTTTGAAATTAAGCAGGTAAATGGTAAAGAAGCAATTACTGGTAATATTGTAGTTGAAACAACTGAAAATTCTGTACATACAGTTGATGTATATGCTACCAAGCTGACTAAAGAAGGAAAAGAAAATTCAGTCTTTAAGGGATTGTGTACAGTAATGGACGAATATAAGTCTATTGCGAAGTTTGGCAGAGAAGAAGCAGATAAGGTTAAGATTTCAGGAGCAAAACTTGTTGTTAATGATTATTATAATCCTTCTGGCGAACTTAAATCTATTGTGAAGATTAATACTAACTTTATAAATAGACTAAAAGTTGGTGAAGAATATAAGCCACAAGCAACATTTGAAGTAGAAGTATTTATTCATAAGATTATAGATGAATTAGATAAGAAAACTAATGAATTAACTGGTAGAAAAATAATTAGTGGATTAGTTCCTATCTATGATGGTAAGGTTGTTCCAATGGATTTTGTTGTTGCAGATAAAGATTTCGTAACTGCTGTTGATTCAATGTATGAAGTTGGTCAGACAGTCAAGATTTATGGTGACTTAATTAATACTGTCATAACAACTACTAAAGTTACTCAGGTTGCTATAGGTAAGCCGAAGGAGACAACATCAACAATAACTACCAATGAGAGAGTCTTTACTGGTGGTAGCGAGCCATATGTTGAAGATAGTGCATTGGCATTTGCTGTTGATACAATTAAGAACGCTATGGCTGTTAGAACAGAATATTTAGAAGAATTAAAGAATAAGAAGTCTAATAATTCTACATCTGGCACTGGTTCAAAAACAGCGACTTCAACACCAAAGAGTGGAAAAGCACTTCCATTCTAATGTCTTAATTCATAAATCTAATAGAATATTGAGAGAAAAAATACTCTCAATATTCTATATTAATCAAAAAATAATATTATTATAAAAAGGAGACAATTTACATGTTTGATATATTTAATCCGCAGGTTTCTGTAGTGGCTAAAGGTCTTGAAGGAAAGACAATAATGATTTATGGTGGCAATAACTTAGGTAAAACAAAGCAATCTACAAGAATGAAAAAGCCATTTTATTTACCATTTGAAAAAGGTGTAAATGCTATTTCTGGTGTTCCATATGTGCCTATTAATTCATGGGCAGATTTTAAGAAAGTAAATAAGCAGTTAACCAGTCCTGCAACGGTTGAAAAAGCAAAAGAATTATATAGTACTATAATTTTTGATGAAGTTGAAGCTTCTGCTAAGTATTGTCAAAAATACATAAATGGCGTATATGGTGTATCCAGATTAAAGGATGGTAATGATGGTTTCGGTCTATGGAAAGAATATGAAACCGAATACTGGACAGAAATAAACGCATTAACTGGTGCTGGTTATACTGTCGTATTTATTGCACATAAAACAGAAAATAAAGATGGATTTATTCTTCCAAAGGGTGATAAGAGAGCATTAGAACCTATAGTTGATAACTGTGATATTGTTGTATATCTCGAATCAAATGGGGTAGATGATGATGGAAAAGTAATAAAGTCTTCTGGTTATATGGCTCAAACAGATAGATTTTTTGCTAGAAGTAGATTTGACTATATAGATACTAAGATAGAAGAGTTCACAGCAGAAAATCTTGAAAAAACAATAGCTGAAGCTATTAAGAGGCAAGAAGATGCTGAAGGAGTAAAAGCAGTAGCATTTGAACAACAGAAAGTTATGTATGAATCAGAAAAACTTGATTATGATAAGTTAATGGCTGACATAGGAACTATAGGTGAAAAATTCATTAATGCCGATAAAGCTAGTGACCTTGTAGAAATTGTTGAAAAACATTTAGGTAAAGGTAAAAAGGTTAGTGAATGTACTAAGACACAAGTAGAAGTAATGTCTATTATTTATGATGATTTAGTAGACAAAGCAAAGGAACTTAAATTAAAGTAATAATTACATTTGTGGAGGGTAGAATAAAACTACCCTCTTACAAATAAATGGAGTTGATTCAGATGGCAGGAAGACCATGTATTTGTCCTATATGTAAACAAATAGTAAATAAAAAAGAAGCTTTTCAGTATAAAAACAAATATTATCATGATGAATGTTTCAATAGTTTATCTAAACAAACAACTAAATTTGAAAAAAGTAAACAAAAACAAAAGATAGAACAAGCGAAAATTGAAATAAAGCAAGAAACACATATAATAGAATCTAATCTTACAGATGAAGATATTCTTGCAAAAGAAAAAGTAATAAACTATATTAAACAATTGTTAGAAGTTAAAAAATTAAATGTTAAAATATATAAATTGCTTAAAGATTTTTATAATACATATAATTTTAGTTATGAAGGAATGTTTACAGCTTTAGAATATTTTTACGAAGTAATGAGTAATCCAGTAGTACAAGATTGTGTAGGAATAATTCCATATATTTATGATGACGCTCAAAAATATAAACAAGATAAGATTGAATTAACAAAACAAGTTAGTAATATAAGTATAGACCATGTTGTTACTCAAAAAGTTGTACAGATAAAAAAGCCTGTTCTTGATATACAAAGTAAATTAATTGATGTAAATGGATTGGAGTGATAATTTTTTGGGACTCTCATGTAAAAGAAGTTATCTTCAAGTATTAGGTTGTTTATTACAAAAACCAGAACTTTTAAGTGATAGTAGATATAATTTAGATAGAGATGATTTTGATGAATTGTTTCATAAAATGATTTTTGCTTCAATACATAATTTATATTTACAAGGAGTAAAATGTATTGATTACATAGCAATAGATAATTATCTATCGTCATATGAATTACAATATAAAATTTTTAACGAAAACAACGGCATGGATTATATAATTGAATGTCAAGAAAACAGTAATTTGGATAACTTCCAATATTTTTATGAAAGAGTAAAAAAGTTTAGTTTAATACGTAATTTAGAAGATGAAGGTATTGACATAAAAAATATATACGATGAAACAATTGTTGAACCAAGTGAACAAGAAAAAATGCAAGCCAAATTTGACAGTATGTCTGTTCAAGATATTTTTGTCTCAGTTGAAAAAAAGGTTGTGTCTATAAAAAACAAACATCTTGTTAATATTGATAACCAAGGTCAGAAAGCAGGAAAAGGGTTATATGAATTAAAAGAAAGATGTAAGCAAGAACCAGATATGGGCATTCCGATGGCGAGTAATATAATGAACACAATAGCGAGAGGAGCTAGATTAAAAAAATTCTATTTACGTTCTGCACCTACTGGTATTGGTAAATCGAGATTGGCGGCTGGAGATGCGTGTAGTTATTCAGTCCCTTATATATGGGATTTAAAAGAAAAGAAGTGGATGTATAGGGGTGTTTCCGAACCTACATTATATATCACAACAGAATTAGAAATAGAAGAAGTTCAAACAATGTTTATTGCATATGTTAGTGGTGTTGAAGAAGATAGAATCTTAGATGGAAATTATGAAAGTGACGAGGAAGAACGTGTTAATCAAGCCATTGAGTTTATTGAACAATCACCCTTATGGATTGAGTATATGTCTGATTTCAATATTGAAGATATTGAAACTGTAATACGTCAATATCAAATAGACAATAAAATTCAATATGTGCTTTTTGATTACTTACATACTTCAATGAAACTAATGGCTGAAATTGCGAATGTGTCTAAAGGAATGAAACTAAGAGAAGACCAAATTCTATTAATGTTTTCTGACAGACTAAAAGGAATGTGTAATAAATTAAATATACATATAGATAGTTCTACTCAAACTTCTGGTGAATACAAAAACGTAAAAGATGCTGACCAAAACGTTTTAAGAGGTGCTAAAGCCATAGCTGATAAAATAGATGTAGGAGTTGTAGCCTTAGAGCCAACTACTGCTGATATTGATTCATTACAACCAATACTATCAAAAGGTATTTACCCTGTTCCAAATATGGTTTACCATATATATAAGGTTAGAAGGGGAAAGCTTACAAGAGTAAAGTTGTGGTTACATGTAAATCTAGGTAATATGAGATTAACTGAATTATTTTTAACAAATAATAAATATCAAATAATACCTGTAGAATCAACAAAAATTGAAATGATTGATGCAATGCTTGATGAACATTCCATTGATGATAAACATATTGAAGTAAACAAAGAAGATAATGAAAATCGTACAAAAGCACTCTTTAATTTTTAGGGGGTGTAGAATTGTTAGATAAAGAAAAAATTAAACAAGAGCTAGATGAACAAGACATTAAGACATTACTTAAAGATTTAGGCAGTGAAGAACCTAGAATTGACAAAGATAACAATTTAATTTTTCAAACTGTCTGTCATAACTCAAGTGGAGGTTCATATAAACTATATTACTATAAAGATATAAGAATGTTCAAATGCTATACAGAATGTGGAGATTCTTTTGATATTTATGAGTTGATTAGACGTTCAAAATTAGTAAGAAACATTAAACTAAGCTTTTATGAATGTATTAAATATGTAGCATCATTAACAAACAAAAACATTCATATTTCTTCTATTCTTACAAATATTGATAAAGATTACCTAATAAATGATTGGGATTGGATTAAAAACTATAAAAGAATTGCAAAACCAGTTTCTAATATAATTCCTATAAATCACACTGTTTTAGATGTATTTCATAATATATATCATGAATCATGGATTAATGAGGGTATATCAATTGACACAATGGAGCGTTATGGTATTAGATATTATATTAAAGATGATAAAATAGTTATACCTCATTATGATATGAATAATAATTTAATAGGTATTCGTGGTAGGGCATTGAGAAATGAAGAAATTGAAGCAGGAAAAAAATATATGCCTTTAATTGTTGAAAAGCATCAATATAATCATCCATTGGGATTAAATTTGTATGGATTAAATCACACAAAAGATGCTATTAATCGAATACATAAAGTTGCTATATTTGAATCTGAAAAATCAGTAATGCAATGCGATACAATGTTTCATGAAAATAATTTCACAATTGCTTGTTGCGGTATGAATTTATCTAAATGGCAAATTGATACCATATTGAGTTTAAATATTGACGAAGTATTTTTATGTTTTGATAAACAATTTAAAAATCCAAATAGTAAAGAAGCTTATAAGTTTGGAGAAAAAATATTAAGTATTGCTTCAAAGTTTGCTCCGTTTGCTAGAACGTATATCCTTTGGGATGATATGGATTTATTACCTTATAAAGCTTCACCTTCTGATATTGGAAAAGAAATTTTATTAGCTTTAATGAAACACAAATATGAAATAAAAACTAGAGATGGAAAGGAATTAGAAGTATGCAGTTTAAACTAATAGGTAAAAATGATTATTTAATTAATCCAATAAAAATAATACTTAATAATAGAGGTATTGATAATATTGATGAATTTTTGAACGTTAAAAAAGAACATACATATCATTATTCATTATTAGATAACATAACAAATACAGTTAAATGCTTATTGACACACATACATAATAATAATATAATTTATTTACAGGTTGACTCTGATGTTGACGGTTATACATCTGCTTCTTTGCTTTATAATTACATAAAACGAGTTTTTCCTAAAAGTAATATAGTTTATAATATTCATGAAGGCAAAGAGCATGGTATTGTGCTTGAAAAAATTCCTGATGATGTTTCTCTTGTTATTATTCCCGATGCGGGTACTAACCAATATGAGGAAATGGAATTATTAAAGAAGAGAAACATTGATTGTATAGTTCTTGACCATCATGAAGCTGAAAATAGCATCTATCCTTCAGGTTTAATTGTAAATAATCAAACCTGTGATTATCCTAATAAGAGTTTTTCTGGAGCAGGTATTGTATATAAATTTTGTAAGGCATTAGATGTGGAACTGAATATTAATTATGCTGATGATTATTTAGATTTAGTAGCATTAGGAAATATTGCAGATGTAATGGACATGAGAAGTCTTGAGACTAGATATTATGCATTACAAGGATTACAAAAAATTAATAATCCTTTTATGATAGCTTTATATAATAAGCAATCTTTTTCAACTAAAGGAATTGTAAATATTATTAATACTGCTTTTTATATTGCACCATTAATCAATGCATGTATAAGATTTGGAGATAGGCAAGAAAAAGAAAATATGTTTAAAGCGTTTATAGGTAGCTCAGAAACTTTACCATATAAAAAACGAGGTTCAAAAGAAGAAATACAAGAACCAATAAGTCAAGCAATGGCACGTATTTGTGTTAATATTAAAACACGACAAAATAATGCTAGAGACAAAAGTTTAGAAGTGATAGAGAAAAGAATTCAAGAAAAAAAACTATTTGATAATAAAATACTAATAGTTGATGTAACTGAAATTTTAGAAAATACATTAACTGGATTGGTAGCAACTCAATTGGCTAATAAATACAAAAGACCTGTGATTCTTCTCAGATATAATGAAAAAGAAGACTTAATGGGTGGAAGTGCCAGAGGGTATGATAAGGGAATTATTAAAGATTTTAAAAAAGCATTATCAGAATTAAATTTGTTTGAATATACTCTTGGACATAGCAATGCATTTGGAATTGGAATTAGTATTGATAATATAATTGAAGCAAACGATGTATTAAACAGAAACTATTGTGATGTTATATTTGAAGATATATATGATGTAGATTTTATTATTTCTTCCAGTGAAATCAGTAAAGAATTAGTATTAAACATTGATAAATATTGTGATATTTGGAGTCACGGTATAGAAGAACCTTTAGTTGCATTTTCAGATATAACTATTGGTACTAATGATATAAATATAATGGGTGAAAAACAAAACACAATAAAATTAAAATATAAAGACATAGAATTTATTAAGTTTGGTTGTTCAGAAGAAGAAGTTAAAAAAGTAAAAGATGGGCATAGTGTAAGTTTAGATATTGTTGGTAAATGTAAAAGTAATGAATGGAATGGAAACATTTCTGCACAAGTAATTATTTCTGACTTTGATATCAAGAAAAGTAAAAAATTTATATTCTAAGAGGTGATATTTTGAGTATTGTTTATTGTCATAATCATACTGACGGAGGGTCTAATTTACGTTTAACTGATTGTACAGTGAAAGTTGATAAATTAATAGACAGAGCTATTGAATTAAATTCTTTAGGTGTTGCTATTACTGACCATGAAAGTCTAAGTATGCATATTCAAGCTATACAACACTATAAGAAATGCAAAGAAAAAGGATTAATTGATGAATCATGGAAGTTAATTCTTGGTGATGAAATATATATGGTAGATGATAAATATTGTGTAAAAGAAAATTATATTTCTGGAAATACAAAATTTTATCATTTCATACTACTTGCCAGAGATAAAGAAGGACATAAACAACTTCGTGAAATATCATCTAAAGCTTGGGATAATCTCTATTCCACAGGTCAAATGGAACGAACTCCAATAGGGAAAAGTGATATTGAAAAAATTATTAAAGAGAACCATATTATAGGCTCAACAGCTTGTTTGGGTGGTGAATTTGCACAATTGGTTTTAAAACTAGTTGATGCAGAAGAAAAGCAAAATTTATCATTAATTAATAGTATTAAACTAGATATAAATGATTTCATAGAATGGTGTATATCAGTTTTTGGAAAAGAATACTTTTTTATTGAAATACAACCTTCTGAAATGTATGAACAAATTGCATTTAATAAAAAAGCAATTCAAATAGCAAAAGCATATGATTTAAAATGGATAGTTACTACCGATACTCATTACTTAAAAAAGGAAGACAGAAAAGTTCATGCAGCATATTTAAATTCAAAGGATGGGGACAGAGAGGTTGAATCATTTTATTCATCTACATATATGCAAACAATTGATGAAATAAAATCGTATTTATCTTATCTTGACCTAGAAGATATCCAACTAGCAATAAATAATACTCTACATATTGGGCAGTTGATAGAAAATTATGATTTAAAAAGTAATATCATTGTTCCTAAAATAAAACTTCCTTCATTTAGAGTTGAACACTTATTTGAGCAAGTTTATGACAAGTACGAATACATAAAAAACTTTGCTTATAGTGATGATGAACAAGACAGATACTTATTAAAATTAATTGAAGATGGATTTAGAGCAAAGATATGGACGGATGCATTATCTAAAGACTATTTTTATAAAGTACTTGATAGAATCAACATTGAATTAAAAGAGTTATGGGAAATTACATCTGTAATTAATACTAAATTATCCTCTTACTATATTACTACAAGAGAAATTATTAATATAATGTGGAATGAGGGAGATAGTCTTGTTGGAGTTGCCAGAGGAAGTGTTACAGGATTTTTAATATGTTATCTATTAGAAATTACTCAAATGAATCCTTTAACTTGGAATCTACCTCATTGGAGACATTTAACATCAACTAGACCAGAAATGCCTGATGTTGATATTGACACAGCAGCAAACAGAAGGAAACAAATCTTAAAAGCTTTACAGAACTATTTTGGTGAAGACAGGGTTTTGAACATTTGTACATTTGGTACAGAAGGAAGTAGAAGTGCAATACTTACTGCTTGTAGGGGATTAGGTATTTCAAATGATGATGCTCAATTTATTTCTGATATGATTCCTTTTGAACGTGGTTCTAACTGGTCAATAAAAGATTGTATTGAAGGTAATGAAGAAAAAGGTAGAAAGCCTATTAAAGAATTTATTGATGAGATTACATCATATGATAATTTATTAGAAGTTGCTTTAGGAATAGAAGGATTAGTAAATAAGCGTTCAATTCATGCATCAGGCGTTTTTATATATAATGATTGTTTTGTTAATTTTAATGCAAGAATGAAAGCTCCTAATGGTCAGTACATAAGCCAATGGAACATGAGTGATAGTGAATATGTAGGAAATTTAAAAGTTGACCTACTTACAATTGAAGCTTTAGATAAAATAAGAGCAACATTAGACGAATTAGTAGATGATAAACACATAGAATGGCAAGGAAGTTTAAGAGATACTTATAATAAATACATTCATCCAGACGTTATAGACTATAAAACTCCTGAAATGTGGAATTGTATAGCCGAAAATTCTATATGTGATTTGTTTCAATATGATACTGAAGTTGGACTTCAAGCGGCTCAAAAAGTTAAACCCACAAATATGAGTGAGTTAACAACTACAAATTCATTAATGAGATTAATGGCAGATAATAATGAAGAGCAACCAGTTGATATATATATAAAATATAAAAATAATATTTCCTTATGGTACGAAGAGTTAAAGCGGTGGAAGTTAACAGAGGAAGAAATTAAAACGCTTGAAACTTATTTATTACCTGTATATGGTGTAGCAGATACACAAGAAGTTGTAATGCAATTGTCAATGGATAAAAATATTGCAAATTTTGATTTAACTAAGGCTAATAAGTTAAGAAAAGGAATTGCAAAGAAAAAAGCCAAAATAATTGACGATGTTAGAAATATGTTTTTTGAAGAAGGTCAGAAAGCAGGAACTTCAAATAATTTGTTAACCTATGTGTGGGAGGTACAAATTAAAAGGCAACTTGGCTATTCATTTTCGATAAACCATTGTGCTCCTTATTCATGCATTTGTGTTCAAGAAATGAATTTAGCTTATCATTATCCTAAACTTTATTGGGAGACTGCTTGTTTATCAATAAATGCAGGAGCAGACGAAGATACTGAAGATAATAAATCTACTAATTATGGCAAAGTGGCTCAATCTATTGGAAATATGCAACAAAGGAATGTTAAAATAGCTTTACCTGATATTAATACTGCTGATTTTGGATTTAAGGCTGACATTAAGAATAATCAAATAGTTTTTGGGCTTAAAGGTATTAATGGATTAGGAAATGATGCAGTTAAAAGTATTATAGCAAATAGACCATATAAATCATTACAAGACTTTATAATCAGAATGGTTAATGCTGAAAAGTCCTTAATAAAAAATTCTCAGATGATACAACTTATAAAAGCAGGTTGTTTTGATAGCTTAGAGCATTATTCGAGAATAGAAATTATGAAAGAGTATATTTCTTCTATATATGAACATAAGAAAGAATTAGGTCTAAGAAATATCAATGCAATAGCAGAATCAAATATCATACCAGAAGAATTACAAATATATATAAGGTATTATAAATTCAAAAATTATATAACTCAAAATACATTTATACATGGTTTAGTAGCATCAAAAAAAGAAACAAAAAAAGGTTATAGTGATAGACTAATTAGACTTGATAATATATCATATCCTTTCTATCAGGATAACTTTTCTGAAGATAATATTGTTGAATATATTGATGATACTATTATTATCTCAGAAAATAAATTTAAAAAAGAATATGATAAAAAGATGGAAAGTTTTAAAGATTGGCTATCAAACGAATCTGTGCTTATTAATTTTAATAACTATTTGTATCAAGAAACGTGGAATAAGTATGCTGAAGGTACAATTTCTGAATGGGAAATGGATGCATTATGTTTTTATTATTCTGGACATGAATTAGAAAAAGCCAAACTTGAGGATTACAACATAGTCAATTTTTTTGATTTGCCAAAAGAACCTCGTATTGTAGATACATATACACGCAAAGGAATTAAGAGACCTAAGTTTGATATTGTTAGAATAGCAGGAACAGTGCTTGATAAAAATAAACATAAACATACTGTAAGTATTTTAACATTAAATGGAGTTGTAAATGTAAAAATGTACGATGGAGCTTTCATAAATTATGATAAACAAGTATCAAGAAATAATGAAGATGGGACTAAAACAGTAATTGAAAAATCTTGGTTCACTAGAGGAAATAAAATTATATTTGCTGGCTATAGGCGTGAAAATCAATTTAAACCATATAGGTATACAGATACAATTTATCCTCATACAGTTACTTTAATTGAAAAAATCTTGCCTACAGGTGAATTAGTACTTAAAACAGAAAGGGAAAACATTAATGCTATCTTTAGTGATTAGTGTATAGTACGAGTATTTAATATAAACCTTAATACTGCTGTATTTCAAGTATAGATATTAGTTTAACAAGTACCAAAGTTTGATACAATATGTATAAGTGTTAGAAGGTATTTACTCTATTGGATAACAGGGGTATAATACTGATGTATAACATATTAGACATATGAAATGTGTGAATGAGGTACTTATTGATGAAATTAAGTATAATACAAAAGGATAATCAAGAAATAGTTGTACTTCTTGATAAAAATATGAGAATAGTTAAACCTGTTTATGATTATCTGAAATACTTAAGACAAAAGGATAGGTCGGTTAATACCATTAGGGCTTGTGGTAGAGATTTAAAAACATATTGGGACTTTCTTCAATCCAAAGGATACTCATTTGAAGAAGTTACCCCTAATACCATAGGTGAATTTATCGAGTATTTAAGAAAACCAGTACATGATGAATCTGTAACCTTTGTGAATACTCCAAGTAGAAGAACTGGAAAGACCATTAATAGAATATTAAGCACAATATATAACTTCTACAAATACTGTACATTGACAATTCAAATACAGAACCCAATATTCATGGAAGATATTAATAGACCTTTTGATATGTTCAAGAGTCTGTTGCATCATGCAAGAAAAGACAATAAGACAAAAAAATCTATGTTTAAGGTTAAGGAAAGTGAAAGAGCTATTAATATAATAAATGATAATGAAGCAAAAATGTTTTCAGACAATCTTCCTACAAGGAGAGATAACTTAATCTTCAGAATTATGTATTTAACAGGCATGAGAATAGGTGAAGTCCTGTCCTTATGTATTGAAGATATTCCTGTTCCAGATGGCCCTAAAGAAGTTGCCGTAATAACTCTCGTACTCAGAGAAACAAATAGATATGACCAACAGGATAAAAGTGGTTCAAGACCAATCTATATGCCTATGAGCCTTCTTGAAGAAGTTGATAACTACATCATGGAGGAAAGAAACGATATTGATACTGACCATAGTTACTTGTTTGTGTCATATCAAAAACAGTATTTAGGTAAACCTTTGACATATAGAGGGCTTTATGAAGTATTTAAAAAGGTTAGTGAAAAAACAGGCATTGCTCTTAACTTCCATGATTTAAGACATACTTGTATTACCAATCTTATCGAGAGTGGCATAGACATTTCTGTTGCCAAAATCATTGCAGGGCATAAGCACATATCTACAACGCAGAAGTATACCCACCTTTCAGTAAAATATCTTGAGGATGTTTTGGAAAAGTATTGGAGTAAAAGTTCATTGATAGGTGGTGCTTTAAGTGGCAAGTAATATTCCTAAAGGTGATAAGTGGGAATTGATTGATAATGACATTGATTCATTGAATTATGGCAAAAAGTTTATGTTTGATTTTTCATACATAGTCAGTGAAAATATTAAAAATTTTGTCAAGGCTTTTGTTTGGAGGAATTACAAAGAGAATAACATGAGTTTGAGTTCTCTGTATAGATATTTGGGCTGTTACTTTGAAAAATTCATTAAATTTAGTTCTTCAACGGACATATATTCACTAAACCAACTGACTAATAACCATATATCAAAGTATGTTTCATATTTGAAAACCACACTATCTAATAAAACAGGTAAACCACTAAATTATCAGTTCCAAAAAAAGCATTTAGATGTACTTAAAGCGATAATTCGTTGGGGACAGATGTATATGCCCGATGAAGTACCAAAAGTAGAGATATTTACTGGTAACGAATATTTAGGTGTGAACAGAAAACTCAAAATTGACTTTATTCCAGATGTTGTTGTAAAAAAAAATAAATAATGTATTAAAGGAAGAAGAAAATCCTTATGTAAGATATGGAATTGTCATCCTTCAATCAACAGGAATGAGAATTGGAGATATGCTGAAATTAAAGGTAGATTGCCTTAAACCTCACACTATCTCTGGAATGACTTTAACGTGGTATGATTACAAGAATAGGAAAGAACGACAACCAATGCCAGTTACAAATGAATGTGTAATAGCCATATCGAAGTTGGTTGAGGCAACAGATGGATTAAGGCAACAGGTTGGTAGTGATATTAAGGAATATATATTTATTCATAAAGTATCAAGTGGCAATGCTTTCGGACAAATAATGAATATAAGTTATAGAACATATGATAACTGGCTAAAAGCCTTTGTAAAAAGAAATGACATTAGAGATGCTGATGGCGAGTTAATCAACCTAACTGCCCATAAATTCAGAAGAACTCTTGCAACAGATATGTTATCAAAAGGAACTGATTTAAACGCTATACAAGATGTTTTGGGACATTCAGACCCATCAGTAACCAAAATGTATTATGCTGATGTAAAAGACAAAGAAAGGGCTGAAACATTCAGAAATATAGGTATCATAGGTAATGTGAATTTTGTTGATGAAATTGTTATCCCTGATAATGATGAACTTGCATGGTTTAGGCAGAACAAAGATAAAGGTGCAAGGATGTGCGATGGTTACTGTACAAAGCCTTTTAAAGATGGTGAAATATGTGATAGATTGCTGAAACGGAAGAAATGCTACACTTGCAGTAGGTATATAACAACTCAAGAGTATTTAGAAATCCATAGAAGCTACCTGAAAGAATTAGAACAGCAGATTGAGAGCAATATCTATGGGGAGCATTATGCGGAACACTTCATACCAACGATTGATGTCTTGAAGGAAATCATAAGAAGATTAGAGGGGTTACAGGATGCAAGCACATAAACTACAACTGCAAGTGATAGATAATGATACTGACTATAGTAATATAACTGTTGGTAGGTCAAAATTTACTGATGATGTATGGGATTTATCAGATTTCATAACTGGAAATAATGTTAAGCCATTTCAAAAAAGAATTGATTTCACTTACATTCACAGTAATACTATGAAGGCAACTATTAAAATGTATGCTTATCATAAATTAGGTGAAGTAAAAGCACAAACTGTACGTTATAAAGTAAATATATATTTACCTGCCTTTTTGAAATATGCTCAAATGTTTAATATAAGCAATTTTGCAGATATAGATAAACAAACATTTTTAAATTACGTTGTATGGCTTAAAAATGAATATATAATTGAAACACAAAGAAATAAGGGTAGCAAAGTGAGAAATTCAACTGGTTATCAAATTTCTTCAACAGTTGAAGAAATTATCAAATTAGGACAAATAAAAGGTTGGAATGTACCCAAAACTAATATATTTGGTGATATGAATTCTATGGAATTATGGAAACCACAAAAAAACAAAGTTACAAGCAGAACTAAACCAATTCCAGACGATATATTTGATAAGATACTTTACTTTGCAGTAAACAAGGAAACTGATATTTTAACTAAAGCAGGAATAATAATTCAAAGCCAAACAGGGTTAAGAATAAATGAAGTTTTGTCAATAAAGGTAGGCTGTATTCATACTACTGATGATGGTTATGACTATTTGGAAGTTACACTGGGTAAAACGGAGAAAGGAGAACCGATAATTCATAAGGTTTTCTGCAATGAATTAGTTAAAAATGCAGTAAGAGAACTTGAACAATCTACTGATTCTTTAAGGCAATCAAGTGGCTTAAAAGAACTGTTTTTAACAAGGTCAAGAAAGACGAATAATGAGATAGTAGTATATAAATCTGATAGATGGGGAGAAGTGAAACTTACTTCGTTTATCAAACGATGGGATATTCGAGATAGCAAAGGTAATCTCTATCCCCTACATTCTCACCAGTTCAGAGCAACTTTTGTAAGAGAACTCATAAAGCAAAAAGTACCTATAGCCTACATTATGAAGCATTTTAATCATGTGTCTATAGAAATGACAGCACATTATCTCACTTTGCAACAGGAAGAAATTAAAGAGATATATGCTGATATGATATTAAGACCAGAAAGTAAAACGGCAGGGTTAAGGGCAGAAGAAATTAAGAAAACACTGACTGAACAGTTTAAAGGTAAAACCGAAGAAGAAATTGATACTACAGTTCAAAACCTTGCAAAGTCAATGAGTTTTAACCCTTTACCTACTGGCGTATGCCTTTATGATTTTAGAAGGGGTAATTGTTCTGATGGAGATGGATGCTTTTTTTACAACTGTCCTAACTACATAACTGAAGCAAGGTTCTACCCTATACTGAAAAAGGAATTAGAGTTAATGGAAGCAGAAATGGAAAGGTTTAAAGAATTAGGCAGAGAAAGAGATTGGCAAAGGCAGTATGTTAAATGGAAGTATCTCAAACCTCTTGTAGATAGTTTGGAGGTACAAGTCAATGAAGCATAAGAGAAATGTTGAAGGCTTGAAGAAACACCAAGAGCAGAAGAACCAAGAAACTATCAATAAGGTAATTGAGGTCATTGAGAAATTAAAACACTCCAAGACTAAAACTATTAATTTTAAAACTGTTGCAGAAGAAGCAGGAGTATCAAAGGCTACTTTGTACAACAATCCTGTTCTCAAAGAGCGTATATTGAGTTTAAGGGCAATTAGCAAAGGTATTCCTGATGATAGCATAATAGTTACTCCAAAAGGCCAGTTGAAGAAGAAAGATGAAAAGATTAAGGAACTTTACGAGCAAATAAGGCAGTTAAAAAAAGAGCAAGAAGCCTTAATTATTCAATTAGTTGATATGGAAGAATTAAAGGATGAAAATAAAAGGCTGAAGGAACGGTTTGCCAAAACAAAAATAGAATAAGAAAGATATATAGGTAAGGAAGGTTAATATACAATGAGTGAAACTAATTTAATTGAGACAGAAATTAAAGGAATTAAAATGAAATTTAAGACATCTGGTAAAATTTTTTCACCACAAAATATAGATAAGGGTACTCTGGCAATGCTGTCACTTGTAGATTTTAAAGAAGGAGACAGAGTATTAGATTTAGGTTGCGGATATGGAGTAGTAGGCATTCTGGCTTCAAAAATAGTAGGGTCAGACAATGTATTTATGACAGATGTAGATGAAAAAGCAGTTAAACTATCTATTGAAAATTCCATTATTAATAATGTTGGTGGTATTAAAATCTTAAAGAGCGATGGGTTTAAAGAATTAAGTGAAAGTGGATTTTCAATAATTCTTTCAAATCCACCATATCATACGGACTTTTCAGTTGCAAAAGAATTTATTGAAAAGGGTTTCAATCGCTTAATTGTTGGCGGGAGAATGTTAATGGTAACTAAAAGAAAAGATTGGTATAAAAATAAACTAACTTCAATTTTTGGAGGATGCCGAACTTACGAAATTGATGGATATTTTGTTTTTGTTGCAGAAAAAAGAGAAACAACATATGCAAAAGTAAAGAAGTCTAAAAAGTAAAACATAACATAGTAGACATTCAAAAATGATTAACATGATAGAAAGGAGGTTTTTATTGGACTTTGGTACTTGTTATACACTTGTCCAATAAAGATAAATCATGGATAATGAAAAACAGATAAAATGTACAGTAAAAATTTCACAAATACGCTATTATAAAAATAATTGGGGCATTTTACTTGTTTCTCTAATTGATAGCGAATATGGAATAATTAAAACAGATAAATATAATTGTTTTATTGTTAAAGGAGTTATGGCAGAGCCAAATTACCAAGATACATATACTGTAGTTGCTAAAGAAGTAAATGACCCAAAGTGGGGTATGCAATATGATTTAGTTTATATGGGTGTATTATCTGATATGTCAGATTCAGATAATCAAAAAATATTTTTATCTAAAATACTTACTCCTTTACAAATTGAAAATATGTACAATACTTTTGAAAATCCTATGGCTATCTTAGAAAATGAAGATATAAAGGCATTAACTAAAGTAAAAGGTATAGGATTAAGAACAGCAATTGCATTAATTGAAAAGTATAAAGAACACATTGATTATTCTGTGGCTTATGTTGAATTAGATAAGTTTGGATTGACTCCAAATGCAATAAAGAAAATAGTTGACTCATATGGTTCTCCTGAAGTTGCTATTCAAAAAATTAAAGATAATCCATACATATTAGCTGATGAAGTAGAAGGTATCGGATGGGTAAAAGCAGATAGTATAGCTTTAAATGCAGGTATACATCCACATGCTCCTCAAAGAGTTAAAGCATTTATTACATATTTCTTAGAAAAAAATGCTGAAGAAGGAAACTCATTTATTTCTCCTGATTTTTTAATGGACGGCATTGTGCAGTATATCGGTGACGAAATTGACAATGACCATTTAAGAAATATAATTTATGATATGGAAAAAGAATTGTGGTGGAATGAAGATAAATCTAGTATTGGTTTAAGAAAGTACTATGATTTAGAATTTAAAATTGCAGAAGAATTAATAAGAATCTCAAAAGGTGAAAACAATTTTGGTTATCATGGATGGGAAGAAAAAATTAAAGAATTAGAATTAAAACAAGGTTGGGAATTTACGAAACAACAAATACAAGGAATTAAAACTGTACTAGAAAATCAATTAGTAGTTGTTACTGGACTTGGAGGCACAGGAAAAACGAGTGTTGTTGCAGGTATGCTTAAAATACTTAATAATTATTCATTTTCTCAATGTGCATTATCTGGTAGAGCTGCTGCTAGAATGACAGAGGCTACAGGTGAGCAAGGTAAAACAATACATAGATTATTAGGATATAGACCCCCTATGTTTGAATTTCACAAAGATAATCAATTGATTGATGATATAATAATTGTTGATGAGATTTCAATGATAGGAGGTTATTTGTTTTATCAATTATTACAAGCAATAAAAAGTGGAACTAAATTGATTTTGATAGGAGACGTTGGACAGCTTGAGAGTATTGGAGTTTTGAACGTTGCGTGTGATATAATAGGTTCTGGTATAATTCCAGTTATAAATCTAACTGAGATACACAGACAAGCACAAAAATCTGCAATTATTACAGATAGTATTAATGTAAGAAATGGAATTCAAATTTGTGATAATGGCTTTAATGGAAAAACTGTGCATGGTGAATTACAAGACTTGGAATTAGATATATATATAAACAAAGCTCTAACAGCAAATAAAATTATTGAGAAATTCAAAGAAAATTTACCGAAAGTTGATAATATATTTGATATACAAGTAATTGTTCCAATGAAGAATAAAGGGAACTCATGTACATATCAATTAAATCAGTTAATTCAAGAAATATATAATCCTTATAATCCTGTAAAAAAAGAAATCGAACAATCATTCTCGAAAGATATAAAGTATAAATTGCGTGTTGGCGATAAGGTGATGAATGTAAAAAATAATTATCAAACAATCTTGAAATCAGCTAAAGATGAAGACATTTTTTGTGAAAGTGAAGATTACATACCAACTACTCCCATATACAATGGTGATATGGGAATTATTAAAGAAGTCACAGATTATGATATGATTATTAACTTTAATAGAACTGGAGATATTATTGTACCAAAAGAACATTGGAAATATATTGAGTTAGGATATGCATGTACTTGCCATAAATATCAAGGCTCAGAATCAAAAATCGTTATTGTTGGTTTAGACTATGGTTCATTTCTAATGCTTACAAAAGAATGGGTATATACAGCTTTAACAAGAGCAAAAACTTATTGTGTTTTATGTGCAGAAAATAAAGCTCTACAATATGCTATATCACATAATGGTGTATCAAATAAAAAATCTCATTTAAAAGGAATATTACAAAATTATTCAGCGTTAAAAATGAAAGATTTTTAATTTAATAATCACAATATAATTATTTTTAATTTTTTATTGACAATAACCAAGAAAAGGAATATACTGATAATGGAGATACAAAATATCAAGTGCCAGTACATAATGGAGAACAAAGATAAATATATAGTAAGTAGAGAAGATGGTAAATGGGTACTTCATTTAGTCGATGACGAACACCCTGAAAGCAAACCAAAGTTTTTAACAAGGAATAAAGATATGAATAAAATATTTGAGCGTATACCTGAAGGTATGGCATACTAACTGTAAATATTTTACTGTAATCAAAAGAATTATTTTATCACATTATTAAAATAAGTTTAAATTGTAAAAGGAGAGTACATAAATGAGTAAAGATAATCTAGGCGATAGAATGAAGGGTTATGAGAATATTGAACGAAGATATTTAACTAGAAGGACGCCAACTTTAATACGTCTTGATGGTAAGGCATTTCATACGTTCACTAGAGGATTTCAGAAACCTTTTGATATGGTATTAATGCAAACCATGTGGGACACAACAACATATTTATGTGAAAATATTATGGGAGTTAAAGTAGGATATACACAGAGTGATGAGATTCAATTACTTCTTACAGACTATGAAAACATAAATACTCAAGCATGGTTCGATAAGAATATTCTTAAAATGGCATCTATATCTGCTAGTATGGCTACATTGGCATTCAATAACGCATTTATAAAGAATCTTGAAGAATGGCTTTATATGAACTCATGGCATGAGCAAGAAACAATATATAGAAAACGAATAGGAACAGCTTTGTTTGATAGTAGGGTTTATAATATTCCAAAAGAAGAAGTATGTAATGCTTTTATTTGGAGGCAACAGGATGCTACCAGAAATGCTATACAGATGGTTGGTCAAGCTAATTTTCCACACAAACAACTCCAGAATAAAAATTGCAGCCAGATTCAGGAAATGTTGTTTCAAGAAAGAGATATTAATTTTAATGATTTTCCAACATATCAAAAACGTGGAGCATGTATAATAAAAGAAACATATATGAAAGAAGATACTCAAAGAACTAGGTGGATAGTGGATAAAGATATACCCATATTTACTCAGGATAGAAGCTATATTGAAAAGTTTTATAAAATATGACCTTTACGCAATGTTCGTAAAATAATTTATAAAGGAGTTAATACATATATGAGGATAATAATTGCAGGTGGAAGAGAGTTTAATGATTATGACTTGTTAGTTTATAATGTATCTACAATCATTACTAGACTAGCAGGACAAAATGTTGAAAAGAAATTTACATCAACTGGAATTGAATATGTTACACCTGTTGATAAAAATTATGAAATTGTTTGTGGCAAAGCTAGAGGGGCTGATACTTTAGGTGAAAAGTTTGGAAAAGAGTATGGATTTAAAATAAAATATTTTCCTGCCGATTGGGATAATTTAGGAAAGAGAGCTGGATATGTTAGAAATGCAGATATGGCTATATATGCAAAAGAAGATAATGGTGTTCTTATTGCATTTTGGGATGGTCAATCTAAAGGAACAAAACATATGATTGATTTAGCTAATAAATATGGACTAAAAGTGTTTGTTATTAATTACTAAATGTTGATAAACAGGATATTCATACTAAGTGAAAGGAGTAATATTTTGAATATTAAAGAAATATTAAAAGACGTGCCATTATTAGCTAAATCTGAAGAAGAACGTATAACTGTAGAAAACTTTATAAATGATGATAATAATAAAGATTTTTTAGAACAAGTACATTTGATATCTACAGGTTATGAAGGATGGATTGAACTTAGTAGTGGCAAAACAGTTTACATATCTCAACCAAGAAAGAGTGCTAAAGAAGTAGGTACGGCTCTTAGAAATTTTAGCAATAGATTATCAAATATGGATATTTTCAAAGATGAGAGTGTTAAAATTAAAAGACTTATCAAACCAATGGAAAATAATATAAAATGAATCTTTTAAACACATTTATGAAAAGGAGAGCAAATAAATGGATTACAATAACAAATTAATGGAGTTAAAATCTTATCTAAATTTTAATGATTTTTATCATGGTAAAGAATTAAAAAATAATTTTAAGTTTATTGAATCATATGTAAAGAAAATTGAAAAAATAAATTATAAAAATCAGTCTACCGAATGGAAGAGTAACCTTTATAAATTTATTCAAGATGCAATTGATGTTCATAAAAGAATTTATTGTACTTGAGATGAAAGGCACAATTCATGAACTTTTGAAAGGAGAATATTATGGACGTTAATGTTTACAATAAAGGCAATGAATTTTTACGCACTATTGAAAATGTAGAAGAAATAAAACCACTTAATGATGGAAGATATTTCATTACATATCCTAAAAAATGTGAGTCTTGTGGTCATGTAGAAAATTATACTTGGCAAATTCCACAAGGATATAGAATTGAAATTAAGGAGAATTAAAATGGCAACAACACAAAAATATGGTATTAAATATAAGGATTCTGATAGTTATCTTGATAAATGGGATTGTGAAACAGACAACGTAGATAAAGCAATGTTATTTGATACATATACCGAAGCTATTGATTATAGAAATAACATTGATGTAGCTTATTTATATGAGATTGTTAGAGTAGTAATTAACTATAAAATAAATGTAATATGCAGATAGCATAAAAGACAAAATGGCTATACTAATATAAAGTTTCTGAAAAGGAGTAATAGATTATTGAGTAAATATACAAAGAAAAGTCCAAAATTTTTCGAAAATATTCGAGAAGTTAATGGTATTAAAGAGCGTAGATGTAGTAAATGTAAAGAATGGAAACCTGAAACAACTGAATATTTTTATATGCGTAATAAATCTAAACCCGAAAAGGGATTTCAAGCAACTTGCATCATTTGTTCGAAAGAAAGAACAAGAATATGGCAAGAAGAAAATCCAGAAAAGTATTACAACGGTATAGATAGACGAAATAAAAATCCATCTCCTACTAGATTAAAGACATTAAGCGAAAGGTCTAAAAAACAAAGATTGCGTGGTGACTTTAAAAAATGGGCTAGGGAAAATCCAGATAAGGTAAAAATATATTCTCAAAAGCATCGAGACCATGATGTAAGCACCAAAGAAGAAAAATCTATGTTAGAAGTATTTGATTATAAATGTGCTTATTGTGGTATGACTTTAGCTGAACATAAGAAAACATATCACGAAAAATTACATAATGACCATGTTATTGATGATGGATACAATGATTTAAGAAATGATGTACCAGCATGTAAGCCATGTAATTGTTCAAAGCATACTGAAGATATGGAAAGTTGGTTTAGAAGACAATTATTCTTTAATGAAACTAATCTTGATAAAATAAACTGGTGGATTACAGATGGTTATAAGGATTATATTGAAGATAAACCACCTTATAGAATTACAAAGAAACAGAACGAAGGATTAAAAACATTTCATTGGGAGTTATGGACGGTAGATGAAATGAGAAATATGATAGATTTGATTTACATAGGTAATAAAAAGAAAGATATAAAACAATTTATTAGTATGAATATAATTTAATATGAAATTCAGTATTTATGATATGTGAAAGGATAATATAATGATTATAGATAAATTTAGAATGTATTTGGAAAAAGAAAAAGAAAATATAAATCTTCAAATAAAGTTAGATGATAAAATGATGTTAGCTTCATTGAGTTATATGTATGGGAGAATTGCTGAAATAGATAAGTTATTAAGAATTATAAATGATTTACCTACTGAGAGCCAGTTAAATAATATTATAGCTAAATTAAGTAATGGCGATTTAGATGATAATTATAGATTTATGGGCTTAAATTTTAAAGAATTAATGGAATTAAAGGAAATAATATAGAATTGGGATTTCATTTTAAATAAGAAAGGACATGAGAGCAATGCAAGAAATTACAGAAACTAAAACCATCTATATATCAAAAGATGGAAAGAAATTTACAAGCAAAAAAAGTTGTGAATATCATGAAATAGAATTGGATAAAGAAGCATACAAAAAGAAAATTAATGAAATGACTCTTGAGGAATTAAATAATGAGATTATAAAATTTATTGGGGAAAAAGGCAAGCATTACACTACTAATATAAATGATGCCTTTGAATTAGAACAGGAGAGAAATTTATTTTATGCGTATGATTATAAACTATATAGAGATTCAGATGAATGGATTATTGGGCATCAAGAATATGATTCAATATATGATGATATTTGTTGTAATACAATTCCAGAGGCTATTAGCAGAATAGCAATACTTAAATTTCACGAATTAATATGAATTCTCAGTTTGGTAATATAATGAGAAAGGAGAACATATGTTTGAGTTTTTTAAAAAAGCATGGAATATAGAGGTACAAAGATGGAATTTGTTTCTTGATTATTGGTATGTATGGCTAATAATTTTTATAATATTAGGAATAATTGGATATGTATATTTAAAAGATTAACATAAATGTTCTGTTTTATAAAGAAAGTGAGGAAATATGAAAAACTTAATTATTTTTATTCCTATAATAATTATGATATTTGTTATTAACTATATTTACAAGGCATATCAGCAAGAATGGCGTACTTTTGAAAATATAAATAATGAAATTAATATTGTTTACAAAGTAAATATTTTTGGTCACAATATCGTGAAAAGCAAATATATGGTTCAGCAGCGATATTTACATATAAGACGAATTAATAATGCTGTTGATTTATTAGATAACGAAGAAGCCATAGCAAGATATATGATAACCAATGAAGATTTGGCTGTTATTTGGAAAAATAATAAATGGTTATTAGCATAGAATGCAAGATTTGAAAAACAGAAAGGATTGCATATGTCACGTTGTTTATATGAAGGTAAGCATAATATCTGTGATTATCATAGAGAAATTATGAAATTAACAGATAAAATTAATAGATTAAAAGAAATTAATTATGGAGAAGTAAAAGATGTATTATGGGATGTTCAATCTATTGCAGATGATATTTATAGATTAGCAGATAAAGCATTAGAAGCTGGTCAGTCTATGGAATATAGATTAAAGGATTATAGAGATACTATTGAAGGGTTAGGGTTTGTTAGACAAAAATGAGTTTTTTTGGAGGAAGTATGAAAACATATATTGTTAAAACCAGTAATATGACAGATAAAATACAATTAGAACTAATGAAATATGCTAATGGATGCGTAGGAGAATTATCTAGGCTTGGCAACTTATATATTTTTGATGCAACTATAGAGAATATAGAAAATGTTAAGTTATTACCATTTGTTGAAGTTATTGAGGAAGATGAAGTGCTTAATAGTTTCAAGGAATCAAGTGCAAGATTATCAAAACAATTCAATTTCTCAGATGAAGAAATAAACAAAGCTATAAAAGAAGTAAGGAAAGAACATTGAAACAAAATCGGGTATTTATATTTATAATATAATTATATATTGACATTTATATTATTAGTGTTATAATTTATAGTGAAAGGAGATTGAATATAATGAAAAAGTATAAATTTTATGAAATGATTGGACTATTACAAGATGATGAGAACTTGCATTTTGAAACAGATTACTATTTTGTCATGATGGTTAATAATGAATTAACCTTTGTAGACAAAACTACACAAGAAAAAATTACAGGTATTACATCAGATTTTTTACACGAAGATTATTTACTCTATAATGCACCAGTTAGTCCATTCTTTGCATTAAAAGCGTTTGCGGAAGAAGGAAAGATTATTAAAATACATAAGGTTGATACTACTACAAAGAAACATAGAGATTGTATCATTACATCTGATATGAATAACTTTGAGTTTAGCTTAGATGATTTAAAATATGGTGAATGGTACATATTAAATTAGTAATATAAGTATGAAATCAAACATTCATTGTAAAGAAAGGATAAATTATGTTTAGTTTTTTTAAAAGAAGAAATCAAAGTAATTTAATTGATGATGATATTATTGTTCCTATTTCATGGAGCATGTTAAGTAAAGAACAAAAAATTATGATTGCAGATATTGTCCTTAAAGATGAAAAAGTTTCAATAATGGGCGTATGTGGCGATATAGAAAATGCTAGATTACTTCAATGTACAGGAACGGGAATAATTGGTGGTAAAACTACATTTAATTTTTTAACTAGCAACTTGTTTTATACTACTGTCTATTTTACTGAAAAGCAAATAATTGACAGATGGTTGCATTATAATAAATACGGGAATAAGGACTATTCTAATATTGCGTAAAACAATATTTGATGAAGGAGGGGAAAGTAAATGTATCAATATAATATTAAATTAAACTTTAAAGTAGAAAGATGTGAAGCGTGTCCTTTTAGACATGAACAGCACATACACGAAAGTGTTGAGAGTATGGATAAATTAAGTGGTATTGTTAATATAATGCGGAGAAATTCAACTTGTGTTTTGCTAGGACAACAACTTTTACATAGTGAACAGGTAGAAGGGTTTAACAGCAAGTGTCCACTTAAAGGAAATATATTATATATTCCAGAAGATGAAACAAACGTTAAAAAGTAAATAAAAAACTTATTTTATATTCTAATTAGAAAGGAAGAACAATGATAAATAGATATATATCAGATTTACATTTTGGACATGAAAACATACTTACTTTTGATTATCGCCCTTTTAAAAATATTAAAGAAATGGAAGAAGTATTAGTATATAATTGGAATTCAGTAGTTCAAAAAGAAGATACGACTTACATATTAGGTGATTTCTGTTGGAACAAAGAAGATGAATGGAAACGTATTTTGAAATTACTCAATGGAAATAAAGTACTCATACTTGGTAATCATGATTTAAAAAGTATGTCATCTGAACTTAAACGAATGTTTAGAGACATTAAGGATTATAAAGAAATTACTGATAACGGAAGACATGTGATTATGTCACACTATCCAATGCTTTGTTATAAGGGTAGTTATGACCCTAATTGTTATATGTTACATGGTCATGTTCATGAAAATACAACTGAAGCAAAGTGGTGTGAACAATGGAAAAATGATTTAAAACAAAATCATTATGCTAGTTATGATAATCGAGGAAACATTTATAATGTTGGTTGTATGATTCCTTGGATGGGTTATATACCTAGAACATTAGATGAAATTATATCAGGTTAAAATCACCATTTTGAGTAAAGTGAGAAAGGATAAATTTATAATGTTAGTAAAAGAATTAGTTAATATTTTAAAAGATTTTGATGGAAATCTAGACATAAGAATTTCAAGTAATTTTTCTTATCCAATTATAAGTGTTAGTGAAGATACAATATCAAGATTGGGTGATGTGGGTAAACCAAATTATGAACAAAAAATTGTACATATTAAAATAAGTTGATACCAAAATATTCTTTTATACTAAGGAGGAGTTATGAGAAGATTACTAAATTTTATATTGAAATTAGATAAGATTTATTTATATCTAGTGAAACCTAAATATTACGGAAAAGCAGAATATAAGTTCTTTAATAAAATAGTTTTCACGTTGCCATACAATAAGTTTATGATTAAAGATGGTACACTAACTTTTTATAAGATTTTACCAAAAGGTGTATTAGTTAATTGTACATACAAGTATGAAGAAAAATTATTATAACCAAACTACTCTTTCATAGACTATTAATATAATTTTAGAAAGGATATTACTATGTATTTAAGAACAACAAAGGTTAGTAAACGATGTCACATATGTGGTGAAACTATTGAAGTAATACCTAAAAATCATTTACAGGAATTAGCTTCAGACTATTTTTTAAGTTTAAAAACACACTTTCATTATAAGAAGGAACACAACACTGCTTATTTAAAAACAAAAGGGGTAATAAAGAGAGTTCTCAAAATATTTGGTTGTTTCCTATTAGGAATATGTTTGTTCCCTATATGGTTAATTACTTATCCATTTTGGTGGATACATGAATTGTTAAGTTAAGAAGGAGACAAAAAATGATAGAAAAAATTAAACTAAAATTAAAAACATGGTTATTTAAAGAAGAATTAAAACAACTAACTGACTTAACACATAATCAAAATAAAATAAAATCTATGATAATACATAATGAAGACCTGATTAAATCTTTTTTAGCTACATGCCAAACAGGTTATGATTTAGGAGTATCTAAATATCATAAGAACTGGTGTGTATTTGTTAAGCAGAGTAAATCAGAACATGGTCAAGATTTTGTAAAATTTGTTGACTTGAGTGATATGAATTTCAACGAGATTAGAGATTTTGAAAAACATTTAGAATCTTTAAACAGAAGCAGGAATGAATATTATAGAAAGATTGACGCTCCAATGGGAGTTAAGGATTATTTTATATTTAGATAAAACAAGAATTTCATACTAACAATATAAAATTAAAGAAAGGATAATACATAATGCTTAAATTAAAAGAAGAAATACCTATTCAAATACTATCAAAATATGGATTTGAGGAAGACATGTGTAACTGTGAGCATCCCGAAGACCATTTTTATTGGCTTAACAATTGGTTTAGTCAAATTACACCAGAATATAGAATTACGGTAAGTACTATAGATAAGCACATAGAAATATTATCATTAGGTGACGCAGGTTTAAGAAATACTCATAATATAGAAATATTATATAGGATGATTAAAGATGATATTATTGATTGTATTTAAGCTCAAGAAAGGACAACTATGAAACAAGAAGATATAGAATTTCTAAAACAATTACAACATGAAATGTTAACTCAAGATAACGTTGGTCAGGCTAATCCAAGATTTTGGGTGGTTATGCAAAGCGTAAGAGATTATTGGGTTGAAGATGATATTGATGGAGTTTGTATTTATGACACGGATGCCGCAGAAACCGTATTCGAAGGGGAACTAGAAGAATTAGTAGATTGGATTAATGAAGAATTTGATACAGTAACCAGATGCGAATATGATAGAGGTTATCTTGAAATCGTTTGTGAAGACAATAATGAATACTCTATTAGTGATATAATTGATATAAAGGATTTTCTAGAAGAATATGCTCCTACCCAATATTCAGTATGTTATTATAGAGACAGAGCAGAAATCGTACAAAATACTATGTTTCTTACTCTTAGAGAATGTAGAGAGCATATAGAAAGAAATAAGCATCATTATAAGAAACCATATACATATGCTATGACAGCTTGGAGGAGTCCACAGGTAAGTAGACTTTATGAAATATTAGAAAAAACAGATTGGGATAAAATAATGTTTAAATAAATTTGAAAGGATAACTGTTTATGAGAAAGTACATAATTTCAACACAAGAAGAATTAGATAATATAAATAAAAAGCAAAATAGTTTAGATAATATAATTTCAAAATGGTCTGGGTGCAATTATTATATAAATCAAGGAAATAACGAAAATGAACCACTAGGAACAGCGCAGTCTATACATGATTGTGAAGGTTGTGAAAGGTTTGACTATTGTAAGGTTAAAATAGACACTCCTACATGGTTTTGGAATGAAAAAATTGAAAATGAAATTAATGAAAAATGGAAATCAATGTTTAATTGAAATTGGACTTTTATACACATTTTAAATATTAACAATATAAAAATAGTAGAATGCGAGGTAAATAATTTGAAACAATTTAAAAGAGATGAGTCTTTAAACTCAAACAAATTACATTTAGATAAGTATTATACATCTAAAGAATTAGCAAAATACTGTATTGAAAAAACATATCAAATTATTGGGATAGAAAATATTACTGAGGTGATTGAACCATCAGCAGGAAGTGGAAGTTTTAGTAGTCAGATAGAAAAGTGTATTGCTTATGATATAGAACCTGATAATGATAATATAACTCAACAAGATTTTTTGGAATTGAATTTAGATTATAAAAAAGGTAGATTATTTATTGGAAATCCACCTTTTGGGGATAGGATGAATTTAGCTAGTAAATTTATAAAAAAATGTTATGCTTTATCTGATTACATATCATTCATTCTTCCAGTGTCACAATTAAACAATAACTATAAATTTTATGAATTTGATTTAATACATAGTGAAGATTTAGGAGAACAATTATATACAGATAGATTAGTATGGTGTTGTCTTAACATATATAAAAGACCTAAAAGTGGAAGTTTAAATAAGAAGAAGGAATATAATTTTGTAGATTTCTCTTTGTATGAACAAGTAAAAAATCAAAACCCAAAAAGGAATAAGCCTTATCCAGATAATAATTATGATTTTCGCATATGTACTTGGGGAGCATCAGCAGGAAGAATTTTAAAAGAAAATGAGTCTTATGCTAAAGAAGTTGGGTTTTACATACATAATCCTAAGATGAAGAATGTAATTAGAGATGTAATAGAAAGAATGAATATACATAAAGAATTTAATATTACTAGCACACCTAATTTATTATTGTGGCAGTTATATGAATATTTGATGAAAGAAATTCCTGATTTAAAAATTAAGTCTGCTTCATAAAATAATAATATAATTATAATTGACTTATTGCATATTTTGATATACAATATACCCAAGGAGAGTGATTATATTATGTTAAAAACATTTATAGATAATGATAATACCAAATACATAGTAGAAGAAAGCTTCAATCATTTTCATACTAAGGAATTAATGTATAGGATTAAAAGAATATATCCTTCAGGTGGATTATACTTTATTGTATGGACAGATGAGTTTTTGAAGAAATTTGAGCAAGCAGAATATGATTGGACTAAAATGTAATATTTTTGTAATATGCAATATTTAGGGAATTGAAGCAAATCGAAGATAATAAAACTTTGATTCTCTTAAAATGTGTATCAAATGGATATTTGGTGATGAAAGGATAATTAATGATGAGAAAAGTATTTAGTGGATTTATTGAGAAAGATTACGATGGGCATATAAGATTAACGGATGATTATAATTGTCTTGCTGAAAGAATTGCTGATATGGCAAAATTGCCCTCATATAATCAAGATGATTCTGAAGATAGTAATTTTTATTATATGGGTGGAATATCTGGAAGAATTGAAAATTGTAATTTTAGCTTTTATACATCTAATAAAGAATGCCGTTTAGAAGAAGCTCAAATAGGTTTTCTGAATAAGCTTTATGGTAATGTAGATGTTTATGGTGAAAATTACGGATATAGTGAATATACGATATGTGGAATGAGCTTAATTAATTTTACGATAGGAAATCATGATTTAGAGTCTATCTTAGAGAGTTATATAGGTAAATATGCTCATATTATAATTGAGTTTTAACAAATCGACAATTTTGTGAAAGGAGGTTGGAGTATGAACCCTTGTGAACATGTGTATTGTACAAAATGTATTCATGGAGAAGAAACATTAAAAAGAATGGAATCCAAGTGTATTCCTGAAGACATAGAATTATGTGATAATAATTGTCCTTGTTATGGGTGTTATTGCTATTATCCAGAAGATAGTACAACATTTGAAAATAGACCAAATTATATTAAAAAGTAAATGAATGTGACATTTTAACCAAAGTGGAGGTAAATTATGAGGATAAAAATAATTGCAAGTAAACCAATTGATGATGGATGTTCGGGGATTGAGGAATATATAGGTAAAGAATTTGATACCTATAAAGATTCTGATGGAAATTTAACTGCTCAAATTAATGGTATAAATGATTTTATTTTATTTGATGGTGAATATGAAGTTCTAACGAAGAAAGGGAAATTAAATGCCAATAGTTAATGATTTTTGTAGAGATTCGTGTCCGTATTCTAATAAAGATAAATATCCAGAAACAAAATATTGTAAAATACTCGACTATATAGATAGTTTTGAAGATTGTCCAGCTTTTTCATTTGCAAAATATACACAAAATATACTTATAAAATAATCAACGAGCCAAATGTAGGAGGTGAATATACATATGACTATGCAAGAACTAATAAAAGAAAACGGCTATATGGATAATGTATTTGATAAAGGCATTACATATTATTCAAATGTGAATAAATATCCTAAGAAATATAAAGGATTCCTGATAGAACGTGCCATAGGTAGATTTAACAAAGTATATTATACAGCAGTTAATATTAAGAATAAACAACATTGCCATGATGTTTCAGAGAAACTAATACATACAATCTGCAATTGTGCTTATGAATTAAATAAATATCATAGTATATTGAATAAGTACGATTCTATGGTTAGGAATAAAGCTATGAGATTAGTTGGTTTCTATATTAAAAGTTAGTAATATAATTTATACTAAAAAGTATTTTCTATAAAAGTGAGGTGGATAACTAATGATTATAAAAAAATGTGTCCATATTATACACCATGTGGATTTTGTATAAAATTTGATGCAATATGCAAGAATTTATGTGATAATAAAAAAATAAATACTAATACTCACAGATTTGAACCATTAAAAGGTGATAGTCATAGATAATAAATCTTTCAATTCATGTAAAGAAAGGATGGGTTATATGAAACCATTTGATTATGAAAAAATAAAAAAATTAATTAGTAATATTTCTGTTTTGGAATATTTGTATGAAAATAATTATAAAGATTTTGAAACTAATGAAGATTGTTGTAAGGCAATATATGACACAATTATTGGCAATCAGTTTTATGAACCACAATATAATAAGCTGTTTGATTTAGGAGAATAAAGTATGTATTACGATTGCTCAATCACTAAAAGACAAGGTTGTAATTACTGCAATAGAGGTAAACAAATACCTAATACATTAGGACAGCATGAGTTAAGATGGTACATAAATGATTGCAGAAATGAACTACAGGCAGATAATGAAAATATCACAGTAGAAGTTATTAAAATATTCTATCGCCCGATATGTGGTAAAAAGTTATAAATGAATGTTTGATTGGTTTAAAATGAGGACTTAATATGGATTTATTAAAAAGAATTGATACTATACTAGCTGAATATAAGTATTGGAAAAAGTATGGCGTGTTTCCCGAAGATGATTTTGTTCTTATACCTACTGAAAAAACAATTATCAGGGGTGGTAAAGCAAATAGTCCAATCATTACATATCAACATGGAGAACGTAAATATCCAGCACGATACTATAATGAGTATCTAAATATAATAGACTTACTATAGAATACATGTTTGCTTCAAATATTTCCACTTTAAATATTTTAAACTATGGTATATAATAAGAACAAATGTTCTATTTAAGGAGTTGATTATATGCCATTTGGTTACGAGGTTAGAGAATCCGAAAAGAAGAAACTACAAGAGAAATCTTTCAATGGTTATCATAAGAAATATGTTGATGTTGATTGTACTATTACGGCTAATGGAAAACTTATACCAAGAATAATTCATTTTGATGATTTGCATGTATATGAGATAGATAAGATACTAGACATGCGTAAGGCGGCTAGTCTCAAAGTAGGCGGTCAGGGATTACGTTATACCTTGCGTATACAGAATAAAGAAACCTACTTGTTTTTTGACGAAATGTTATTTAAATTTTTCATAGAGGCTAAGTCAATACCAAAATAAAGTATATATTTATAGTATTGACATATTCGTAATATAATTATATAATACTTTATGAAGGGTTGTGATGCACTATGCTTTATTTAAGCATGACTAATCAAATATAAACTAAGGAGATGATGAGGTGAAGAAACTTTTAACTTTAGCCTTATGTGTAGGAGTTATTGGAATGGCTATATGGTCATACAATACAAATATACATAATACTAAGGCTACAAGCTACGAAACAAGAAGTATAATCTATTTAAGTCCAATTGAAAAGAAAATGAGAGAAGTCTTCCCTGTTAAGGTGGAAGAGAAAAAAGAAGTTGAAGTTAGTAATATTAGTAATATAATAGTTACTGAACATCAACAAAGCCAAGAATTGGTAAAAGAATTACCACTATACGATATACCATTGAATATTGATTTACAGAAGTACATATATGAGTTATGTGAGAAGAAAGAAGTTCCACATGACTTAGTATTAGCGGTGATTAAGACTGAAAGTAATTTTAACCCTAAAGCAAAGAATGTAAATAAAAATGGAAGCGTTGATAAAGGTATAATGCAAATCAATAGTTGTCACACTGATTTATGTAAGAGTTTAGGAGTAAACGATTTGTTTGACCCTTATCAGAATATACGAGTCGGAGTAGAATTATTATCGAACATATATAAAAAATATCCAGATGTTCATAAATCTTTAATGGTATACAACATGGGGGAGTTCGGAGCTAAACGCAATTGGAAAGTTGGTCGAGGAACTACTACATATTCAAGGAGAGTTATTAGTAATATAAATATAATTAAGTCTAGTGTGTAGGTGATGTAAATGCATAAATTAGCAATGTGCAACAATACAAACTGTATAAAATATAAAGAATGTTTTAGGGCAATGTGTGAAATTGCAGATAATGTTTATATAGATTTCAAGAGTATTTGCAATGAAAGAAATAAATTTAAATTTTATTATGAGATAGGTGACAAGCCAATCAGGAAGGAGGAATTAGAAGGGTGACAAATATAAGACCTTACATAGAAGCTGAAGAAAACAAACAAGCCAAGGAAAGAATTGAAGAATTATTCAAGTCAAAATCAATATTAAGATTACTTAATGATTTACGTATAGTTTGTGATGACTATTATGAAAGAGAACCTAGTTATAAGGTTGATATGAAAGATACGTTTGGTGAAAACCTAGACAGAATTAGAAATGAATTCTTAGACCAAAATAATAAGCTTAGTCCATGTGAAATGGCACTAATTTATCAATATACTGAGTTTATTAAAACTAAATGTTAAGGAAGGATAATACATAAATGAAAATTATATTAATTCTACTAGCAATAGTTATATTAATTAGTAAAGTTAAATCAATGAAAACACTTTTCAAATCAAGAGAAAAGAGAACAGAACAACTTAAACAAGTGGTTGAAACTTCAAAAGAAAATGCTGGTAAAGACACAGATATATTTAATCTAGTGATGTATGTACTAATGGGATTGTTTTCTCTGCTGTATATATTGTTTTATATACTTTCAGGGGTATATATTAATAATTTTTGGTTTGTTATCATAAGTGTACTTTTAATAATTGATACAATTAGAAATTATTTTAAATCCTGTGAATTTGTAATTGACGTAAGTAAATGTAAAGCTGACAGTACATTGTATTTGATTTTGAATTTTGTAATAGATATATCCTATATCGGTTATGTTCTATTTACAATATATACTAATTGGTAACGGAGGTGATACATATTAGTAAAATAACTCTATTTAGCACTGATTGTCCTAAGTGTAAAATACTTAAATCAAAACTGGACGATAAAAAAATTGAATATGAAATATGTTCTGATGCTGAATTAATGATATCAAAAGGCTTCAAAAGTGTTCCACAACTTGAAGTTGATGGAATAGTATACGATTATTTAAAAGCTGTTAATTACCTAAAGGAGATATAATACATGGATATAAACGTAAAACTATATTTACCGTTTGTAGTAGCACTAAACAAAATGAAATCAAAATATGGTAGTGATTTTGAAAAACTAAACTCATTACATAATGACCAATTGAGTGATACAGATTTTATTGATAACTTTATAGACAGTGATAATGTAGCAAATGCGTCAATAGATGCTAATGCTAATGTTAGTCAAAAAGATATATGTTCATTAGAATCTGAAATGAATAAACCAAGACAAAAATTATTATCATTTAATAAAATATTCTATGAAATGACTAAAAAATACGGTGTGAAACGAGCTGAAGAATGGTTAGAAACTGAATGGAATGGTGGATTATATCTACATGATGGATTCTCAGCATCCTTTAAACCATATTGTTTTGCTTATGATTTAGAAGATGTAGTTCAGAAAGGATTATACTTTGTAGATGGTTTTGGTGGTGGTAAACCACAACATCTAACTACATTTGTAGCTCATGTAAAAGAATTTGTAAGTTGGACTTCAAATAGAACATCGGGTGCGTGTGGATTACCGTCATTTCTAGTTCATGCGTTCTACTTTTGGAATAAGGATATAAAAGAAGGTTATTATCTAAAATCTCCTGAATATTATCGTGACCAATGTTTCCAAGAGTTTATATATGGACTTAATCAACCATACCTGAGAGTTAACCAGTGTAGCTTTACAAACATTTCTATTATGGATAGAAATTATCTAGCTGAAATATTTGGAGAAAGACAATTCCCTAATGGGGAGTATGTAATTGATTACATAGAAGAAATAATTGAATTCCAGAAATCATTTATGAGAGTGGTATCTAAGACAAGAAGTGAAATGTTCTTTACATTCCCTGTTCTAACTTATTCTCTTTTATATCAGAACGGTAAATTTGTTGATGAAGAATTTGCTAGATGGTGTAGTGACCACAATACTCAATGGTGTGATAGTAACTTTTTTGTAGGTGCAGACGTTACTAGCCTTAGTTCTTGTTGTAGGTTGGTAAATGACTTTAGTAAACTTGATGGATTTATTAATTCAATTGGTGGAACATCATTGAAGATAGGTTCGGTTAAAGTTAATACAATAAATTTAGTCAGAATAGCCTATGAGACAAATTCTAGAGAAGAATACTTGGAAAAGTTAAAAGACCGTACTAGATTATGTATAGAAACGCTTGATGTCATTAGAAACATTATTAAGAGAAATGTTGAAAAGGGAATTCTACCTAACTACTCAAAAGGCTTAATTGATATCAAAAATCAATATAATACAATAGGCATTAATGCCATGTATGAAACAATAAGGCATTTTGGATTAATAACTGAAGATGAATTTGGAAATAAATCATATACTCAAGATGGTATAGAGTTTGCTTCTAAAATAATGGATGCCATAAATGAAGTTAAAGACTCCTATAAATTCGATTACAGTATAAATGTGGAAGCTGTTCCTGCTGAAAGATGTGCCGTTATTTTATGTGAAAAAGATAATCAACTATTCCCGAACAAGAATGGAGATTTTATTTATGCCAACCAGTGGATACCACTTACTGAGAAATGCACACTTGATGAAAAAATAAAGCTTGGTTCGATATTGGATAAAAAGTGTGGTGGGGGTCAAATACTACATGCTAATATTGATGGTCAGTTTGCTAACAAAGAACAAGCGTGGGAGTTATTAAACTATATAGCAAGCAATGGTGTTATTTATTTTGCATTTAACAATAAAATAGCAACATGCAAAAACAAGCATGGTTACTATGGAGATACTTGCCCTAATTGTGGAGAACCAACAATTGATACATATCAAAGAATAGTGGGATATTTAGTTGCAAGTAACTCTTATAGTAAAGAAAGAAAAGAAGAATTTTCGAAAAGGTATTGGTACAATCTTAATGAAAATTAAAGCAATTGTAGATGAAGGATTTCAAGACTATAAGTTGCCATATATGTATATAGCAATGCCTCAGTGTAGCTTTAAATGTTGCATTGAGGCAGGTATACCTATAGAAACTTGTCAGAATTGTGAAATTTCAAAACAAAAAGATATACAAGTAGAGATTAATGATTTAGTACAAAGGTATATATCTAACTCAATTACTAAAGCAGTTGTAATAGCAGGATTAGAACCATTTGATACAGGAAGAAGTGTATTAGAATTTATATATAGTTTAAGAGAAAAAAGTAGCGATGATATAGTAGTTTACACTGGTTATTATGAAGATGAAATACCTTATTACATAGACTATTTAAGACAATTTAAAAATATAATAGTTAAGTTTGGAAGATATATTCCAAACAGACCAAAGAAATTTGATAATGTATTAGGTGTAACTTTAGCTTCAGATAATCAATATGCAGAAAGGATTAGTTAAATGATTAAGTTAAATCCTGACAGGAATCATGTATTAGAAGTTAGGAAAGCAATAGAAGCAAACAACGGATATTGTTGTTGCAGCATTATTAGAGATAATGACCATAAATGTCCTTGTAAAGCATTCAGAGAAAATAATGAATGCGAATGTGAGCTTTATGTCGAAGTTAATGAATAATAATATAAAAGGAGAACTATAAATGATAGAAACAATTTATTTTTCAAAAGTAAAGAAAAATGCAATTATTCCAAGTAAGAAAACAGAAAATGCAGGATATGATATATATTCATGTTTTGATGAAGGTTATATGTTAATTAAACCTCATGAAACGGTAATGATACCAACAGGAATAGCTAGTGCATGTTCTACTAATTATTATTTTCAGTTGTTTGAACGTGGTTCTACAGGAACTAAAGGTATAGGACAACGTTGTGGAGTAATTGATTCTGGCTATAGAAATGAGTGGTTTGTACCTATAACTAACCATAATAATAAATCATTAGTAATTATTAAAAATAATGAATCTAAAGCTAAAATATTAGAGGAACTATTTGGAACAGGTCAAGGTTTTAATGAATTAGTAAATAGTGTGATTTTTTATCCTTATGAAAAGGCAATATGTCAAGCTGTCCTATTACCAGTTCCAAAAGTAGATGTTGAAGAATTTGATTATGAAACCTTAAAAACATTCGCATCAGAACGTGGTATGGGGTGTCTAGGAAGTTCTAATAAGTAATAATGAGGGAGGTTAATCCTCCCTTCCAATCTTAATATAAAAATACTATTTTATGAACAAAAGGAGTAATAAAAAATGTCATACTACAATTATTCTTGCCCTAAATGTGGAGAGATAGTTTTATGCAAGAGAATGACTGAACCAGATTATACAATATGCCCATACTGTGATTCAGAACTTACTAGAATATATCGGGCGAATGTCAATCTTATGTTTGAAGGTAGTTATAATAACTCTAATCATAAGTAGAAAGGAATTAATTATGAATGATTGTAAACTTTGTAAATCAATAAATACAGGTCAATTACATAATGGTAGATGTATTGTCAAACTTGATAATAATACATACGAACTGCAAATATGGGATGCTGTACCCAGTGAAGAATTTGACTATATATATGAATTGTTCGCTACAACTGAAATAAAGTGTTGTCCTGATTGTGGAAACAGACTTTGTGATATACCATTAGAAGAAATTGACTGGTCAGTTAGAACATATCACTGCTTAAAAAATGCAGGAATTAATTTTATTAATCAATTGAAGGCGTTAAAATATGACAACTTAATTCAAGTTAGAAATCTGACTCAAGCTAGTATAGTTGAAATTCAACAAGTACTGAAGAAATATTGATACCAATTTTCTGTTTGCTTCAAATTTATAAATATAATATTTAAGGAGGAATTATGAAGAATACTTTAGTAGTAAATTTAATAGCTGCACCAAGTAGTGGTAAATCAACCTTAATGGCTGATATATTTGCTAAATTAAAATGGAATAATATTGATTGTGAAATGGTTAGTGAATTTGCAAAAGAATTAGTTTGGGAAAATAGACAAGAAACTTTTAAAGATGAATTATACATATTTGCGAAACAAAATCATAGATTGTTTAGAGTTAATGGTAAGGTTGACGCAATAATTACAGATAGACCATTAATATTAACTATGCTTTATAATAATAAATACGGAGATAAATCTAAAGAATTAGATGATTTAGTTTTATATGAGTTTAATAAATATACTAATCTTAACTATTTTGTAAATAGAGTTAAACCATATAATCCAAATGGTAGGAATCAAACTGAACAAGAATCTGATGAAATATCAAAAGATATATATGATATATTGATTAATAATAATATAAGTTTTAAATATGTTGATGGTATTCCCGAAACAACAAATAAAATAGTAGAAGATATTATAAAAGCTATATATTAAATTAAGGAAGTGATAAATATGATAGATCCGACACAAGATGGAATAACTCATATAAACATTTATAGTCAAGGTAAAACTGAATTAGGAAAAATGTTAACTAACTTTTCTAAATTTCATATAACAACTAAAGACGGAAACTTTAATTCAGTTGAAGGATATTGGTATTGGCTAGGCATAGAGGATTGTAAAGAAAAAGAAGTATTAAGAAACTTATATGGATTTACAGCTAAAAAGACAGGTAAAGAATTAAAGAAAAAATATGCAAGTAGAACTGATGATGATTTTGAAAGTAAAATACTAAATGCAATATGGTATAAAGTAAAAAGAAATTCTCATATGTTTACATCAGATATAGCTACATTACCTTTTGAACATTATTATAATTTTGCTGGTAAAGTAGTTGATGTAAAAGACAAATACATATGGATGATAGACGGTATTGATAGGATGAGGAAGTATATTTTAATCAATAAAAAGTGAAGCAAACACATATTTGCTTTTAAAATAATAAAATAAATTTTTTGGAGGATATACATAATGAAAGATATATTAATGAAATGTGGACATTCTGCAAATGCAGAACAAGTCTTGGACGATGGTGTAAAAATACCAGCATGTGCAATATGTGGTTGTACTGATATTGAAGCAAATAAACCTAATTTAAATGGAAGAAAAGCTAGGTGTAGTTATTATGGTAGTAAATGTCATAGTGAAATAGACTCTTCTTATAACTTAGCTTTCTTTGAACATAAGCCTAATAGTAAATATGATAAGTATTATTGCGGTTGCTGGGGATGGAATTAATACAAAATGTTCCATTTATTATAAATTAAGAAAGGAGAGCCTAAATGTCAAAACTTTATTTTAGGTATGGTACGATGGGTTCATCGAAGACGGCTAATGCCTTAATGACTAAATTTAATTACGAAGAAAAAGGTAAAAATGTATTATTACTAAAACCATCTATAGATAATAGAGATGGAAAACTATTGTTAAATCACGAATTGGGTTAGAATCTGAAGCAATATTAATAAATAAAAATGATAATATACATATCTTTTTTGTTGATATGCTTTATAATACTAATTCTAAAATAAAATTACCTAACGCAGTAATAATAGATGAAGCACAATTTTTAACTAAATTGCAAATAGAGGATTTAAAACGTGTTGTTGTAACATTTAATATTCCTATATTCTGTTATGGATTAAGAACCGATTTTCAATCCAACCTATTTGAAGGAAGTAAGAGATTATTTGAAATTGCAGATAGTATAAGCGAAATTAAATCTATTTGTCATTGTGGTAATAAGGCTATTATTAATGCTCGTATTAATAATGATAAAATAATATATGATGGTGAACAAATAGAATTAGGAAGCAATGAAAAATACATAGGTCTATGTTACAAATGTTGGTTAGATGGAAAGTTAAAATGAAAAATCTATTTTGTTCAAACCAAGAAAGGAAATAGCATGTTAAGTAAAAAAGAGAAATGGTATATACCAGAAAATATTTTTTGTGATGCTTTGAATAGTGGACAGATATTATTAAATACTCCAGCAATAGGAGTAACTGCATATAGAGTACATATTAATAAAAACGGTGATTATTGGGTTAAAGGTGATAACATCGCTAAGTACCTTATTGAGTGGAATTCATGGAAAAAAATACCCAACAGAGCTTTTTTAACTGAAAGCCAAAAGAATATATTTAATGATGTTAATGATATGGTATAAAAACTGTATTTTGTAAAGAGAGGAACTATGTATGAAAATAAATACAATAGGTGAATTAAAAAGATTAATAAACGATATAAGATGATGATTTTATTATTGATGTAAGTACATGTATTGACAAACCGACTGATATGAGCAATATACATGGAATATTAGAATTTGACGATATAGGCTACTCTGATAAGGTTGTTTGTTTTGGAGTATATGAAACAAGAGATTAGAACGAAAGAATCGTTTGGTCACAATATTAAAATAATTTTAAAAGGAGTGTTAGTATGCAAGAACAAATTAGTAAAGTAGAAATAGTATTAGAAAACTGCGAAATGATTACAATAGAAGGGAAACATATTGGGGCTTTTGATTTAGACGATATTACATATTCGATAAGCAGAATTGCATGTAATTACATTGATGAAATGTATACTTGTAAAAATTTCTCCATAAGTATTCATACTGATTCTAATAGTAATAAAGAATCAAAATGGACTATGGGTATGCTAGAAGATGAACAACGTAATCCATTAGAAAGAATTCATAAATATAATGATATTACTTCTATATATGTTTACTTTTCAAATAATGAAGTCCCTAAAAAGTTTTATGTATCATGGAGTGGTGATGATTATCATAATGATTATCAAAAGACTTATATAAATAAGTTTGGAGATTTGTTTATTGTAATAAGTGAAGAAAATAAATTAGAAGACATATTTAATTTGGAAGAAATTGAAGATGAACAATACAGAAAATTTATTTGGTCTATGTATGAATAAAGTTCATAAATGTCTTATTTCGTAATATAATTTCAGAAAGGATTTATAACTTATGTTTGTAAAAATAATATTAGCCCTGTTTATTATAACTTTACTTACTGTCAGAGTTACTAAGGATGATGAAGGGTGGTATACCGTTCAGTGGGGAATTATACCCTTAATCAAATATTATAAGGAAAAGAGACTAAATAAAAATACTAAAGGGGAATGACGATGAAATTATGCAAAACCGAAGATAAATATATGGACAATTTTGTAAATAAGTATACACTAAATCAAAAGATTGTAGCTATTGAATGGATATCAGAATTCGATAGTTATAGATTAACATTAGAAAATGGTACTTATATTTTAGCGACTCATTTGTACTGATTTGAGGTGATTATTTGGCAAAAACAGAATTAACATTAGAGCTAGAAAAGAAACTTTATTCTAATACAAGCAAACAAGGTGTATTTGGATGCTTCGAAGTTACAATCGGTTGGTTCGGCAAGGAAAGGGTTGACTATATTACATATGATACTAAAGGAATTTGGAGATGCTATGAGATTAAAGTGTCTAAATCGGATTTTAATAGCAAAGCAAATAAAACATTTGTTGGACACTTTAATTATTATGTAATGCCAAATGAGCTGTATGAAGAAGTTAAAGATAAAATACCTAAACATATAGGTGTACATAATGGTAGTTATTGTATTAAAAATGCTAAAAAACAAGAATTAGCTGTTGATGAAAAAATATTGAAGGATTCTTTAATTCGTTGTTTGTATAGAGATGCTGAAAAGGTTTACACATCAGAAAGTGTAAAATACATAAAGCAACTTAAAAGTCAAATATCTAGACTTGAAAGAGAATCAAAAGAGTGGAAAAAAGATTTCTATGATATTTACAAAAGAGTGAGAGAAAAGTACGGTAGAAATTGGGATGAAGATATTGATTAAAGAAAGGAGACTAATAAACTTTGATTGGATTACAGAAGTACTTAATTGATAATAATATAAAAGTAATTAAACTTGCATCTGAATTACAGTTAAAACCTCCAGCTATATGGAGATGGTTTAAAATAAATAGTGTACCTCAGAAATATTGGGACTTTCTTTCTGAAAAATTTCAAATTGAGAAAGAATACATAAATAAAAAAGTCAATGATATCAGTACATATCATCCAAAGAAAATGGGATTTAACAAATACAAAGTATGTGGAGATTATACAGAAATATATGTAACAAATAAAAATAATGAAAATTTTACTATATTAATTGATACCGAAGATTTACCAAAATTAATTGAACTTGACTATCGTTGGAACGCAAACGCTCAACCATCAATAGAATGGGCTTATGCTTGTGCTACATATTATACTGTTGAAGATAATGGCAAGAAAAAAGGTCATGTTGTTAAACTTCATCATTTAATACTTGGTATTACTGACGGCAGAATTGTTGACCACATTAATCACAATAGGTTGGATAATCGAAAATGTAATTTAAGAATTATTCCTCATGATAAAAATACTAAGAATCGCAAATCAAAAAACACTAATAATTCAAGTGGTTATCGAAATGTTCATTGGAATGAAAACAAAGGTATGTGGATGGTACAACTACAAGTCAATGGAAAGAATACTCGATTTGGATATTTTAATGACAATGAATTAGAAAAAGCAGGAGCGTTAGCTGAAGAGTTAAGGCAAAAATATTACGGAAAATACAAGGGGCTTAATTGATAATATAATTTGTTTGTAAAATTATCCATTTATTTTGATGCATATATAAGTGCATATATAAAGTTAATGCACTGTTGATTGCATTAGAAAGGAGTATATCATGAAAAAATTTAGTTCAATAGGTGAGTGGCTTGATTATTATTCTAATATTAAATGTGTAAAAACTTTTTACACTACTGCTATACAAAAATCTGTTCCTAATGTTACTTTAGAAGAAGTATATATAGAATGTGAACGATATAGGATGAGTAAAAAACTAAATGTTCTTTATGAGTTAAGATGTCCTGAGTGTTATTCAACTATAGGAATATATAAAAGTATAAGTGACATACCAAGTGAATCAACCTGTATTAAATGTGGTTATGAAGATATGGATATTTTAAATGATTCAATTGTATTGTATGAATTTATAAGATAAGCCTGTATCAAGGGTTACATAGTTTAGTCGTTTGTATAAAATCAGAATTTTGTATGGAGTGAAGGAAGTGATTTTTTGAATATAGATATTGATTACATAAAGAAAATGTTTTGTAAGTTCCAATGTACAATAAACAAAGAATTATTAGATTCTACAGTATATGTAGAAGATATAGAATGCCCAAAATGTCATGCATATTTTAGTAGTTGGCATGATGTAGAAGTTGACTTAGAAGAAAATAAACCATGTCAAATTTGTCAAATAGATAATTTTATAAGAGAATTACAAGATAATATTATAATTTAGGTCGCAACTTAATAGCGAGATTGGAGATATTAATGATTATTATTTTCATAGTTTTAGGATTGTTAACAATTGGAGGAATAATAAAACATAGTTTTAATGGGTGGGAGGTATCAGGATTTTTAATATCAATCATTTCAGGAGTAGCGTTGGTAATTGCTTTAATTGTTTTACCCGTTAATTTCAACTCAATAAAGTCAGATATTAATCAATATAATATAATTAAGCAAACAATATTAGAAAGTAGAACTGAAAATATAAGTGATATAGAAAGAGCTGCTTTAACAACTAAAATAATTGAGACTAATCAATGGTTAGTTAATACTCAATACTGGAATGAAACAATATTTGATATTTATATTCCAGATGAAATAATGAAGTTAAAACCATTAAAATAAAACTTGTATTTCAAGCAAATTAAAGGAGAGATTATACTATGAGTAATACCAGTGGAGTATATGTATTAAGAGCAAAAGACCAATATAGAGTTGTTAAAACATCTAATATAGATAGAATCTATAAGAATGCTAAAAAGACATACTACAAGCCAATTGAAATTGTTCTATTATGGGGTAAAGTATCTTATACCAAAAAATATGATAGAGTTATGGAGATAGCTGAGGCTATCCAGAAGAATTGTAATACAGATGAAGGTATTCAGATTCTTCGCTTTAAGAAAACATGGAAACATATCTTAGCAGATGCTAAAAAAGATGCTGAGAAGTGGATGGAGAAATGTACTGAAGATTGGCAAAGAGATAGGCTTAAAAAAGTATTAGATATGTAGTATATACAAGTAAGTTGCTAATACCTATGTTATGGTAAATTAGTCCTAGTTTTATAGTACTATTTTTGTTAAATTTTGTGACATTATGTATATTGAAGTTAACATAAATTTGCTTTATCATATTGTTATATTACAGTATTACAATGGGGTAATAACTATGAAATTTAAACGTTATAATAGATTTAAACACTATGAAGCATGGATACATAGAAATGAAACTTATAATTGTAGGGTGTTTATAATGAAATTTCCCCAAGGGAAATTATCTAAACATGTATTCTTTCATTATAGAGTTGTAGGTATAGATGCTAATTATGCAAGTATAGAACATAAAGAAGTATTTGTTACTTTTGAAGAGTGTTCAAAATCTGCTGAAGAATGGATGCGTAATAATCTGTTTAAAGTTGAAAAAGTATATTGGAAAGATTAAGGAACAAGAGATAATAAGTAAATTTATAAATACTAATAATATAATTTAAAAGGATAATCTATGAATATTGAATTAACTGAAGTTTTTGGCTTTAAACATTCTATCAGAGGAATGAGAAATCCAAAGGATTCATGGTCAAAAAGTGACAGTAGAACTGGAGATTTTGCTACACATAATACTGAAAGTAAGAATTTTAATATTGAAGGTTTTGTATTAGGTGAAGCAGATATGAAGTTATCACAATCTCTTACTAAAGGTGGTGGGGAACATAGAAAACATTTGAGATTAATTAGTGTGTGGTGTGATATTACATTACCTAGGTTCGTATGGCAAGAAATGGATACTTACAAACATAAAGAAAATGTTAGTTGTTCGACCATGCATAAACTAATGAGTTATCCTATTACCGAAAATATGTTTGAAAATGGTGGGGATTACATATCTGATTCAACAATAAATGATTTAAATTCTATTATAATCAAATATAAAAATTCAAATAATCCAGAGGAAAGAAAACAATATAAATACTGTGCTAAAACAATTTTACCAGAATCATTCCTTCAAAAGAGAACGATGTGGACTAATTATGAAACACTTTTAAACATTATAAATCAAAGAAATCTACATGAACTTCCACAGTGGCATATTATATGTGATTGGATTATTGGATTACCTTACTTTACTGAACTAACAGGAGTTAATTTATGATAGGATGGATTGCAACATTACTTTGCATAATTGGGAACTTGGCGGTTATTAAAAAGAAAAATGGTTTTCTTGTGTGGTTTGCTGGAACAGGATTGTTATTAATTCTTGCTATAATAAGACAAGATTGGTCTCAAGTATTTCTATTTATTATTTATGAAATAATTAATATTTACGGATATTTAGAATGGTCAAATGAAAAGAAAAAGAATAGGAGAAATCTAAAATGAAACATAATTTAGTATTACTAGTTGCACCTTCCTCAAGTGGTAAGGACAGCATTGCCCAATTAATAAAGGAACGTCTAGGGTATAAATTTATAATCAGCACAACATGTAGACCAGTTAGACCTAATGAATCGGAAGGTAATCCTTATCACTTTGTTACATATAATGAGTTTAAAGAAATGATTGCAAGAGATGAATTTATAGAACATCGTACATATTATACAAAGTTACCAAACGGGCAAGATGATATATGGTACTATGGAATACATAAAAATGATATTGATTTAGATAAATATAACTATGTTGGTATAGTTGATTTAGATGGACTAAAGGATTTAAAGATGTTTTATAATGATAATATAATTTCTTTTTTTATTGATGTTGATGAAGAAACCAGAAAACAAAGATGTATTCAACGTGGTGATTATAATGAGTATGAATGGACTAGAAGAGCGGCAGATGATAATGATAAATTTGCTCATTGGCTTGTTTCGGAAGAAGTAGATTATATTGTTCCTAATTATAACTTACAAGACTGTGTAGATACAATTATAGCAATGATCGGAAGGAGAAAGTAAATGAATAAACAGCCATTTGGAATAGACCTTGACTCTACACTCAATTGTTTAGATGAATATTGGATATGTAATAGATACAATAAGGATTACAATGATAACCTTACTAGAGAAAATATGATACGTTGGGAAGTTGATACATATGTAAAACCCGAATGTGGTATAAAAATTTATGACTATCTTCTCGAACCTAAATTCTTCCGAAATCTTGATGTTAAATCATATGCACAGGAAGTCACTAGATGGTTATCTGAATACTTTAATTTATTTATTGTTACTGCTTATCACCCTAAAACTTGTTTAGATAAAGCTGAATGGTTAGAAGAACATTTTCCACATATTTCACAGAAGAATATAATTTTCTGCAATAGTAAGGGTTTAATACATACAAAGTATCTCGTTGATGACGGGAGTCATAATATAATTGATTTTCATAATTCAAATAAATCAGGACTACCAATTGTGTTTGATGCTCCTTGGAATAGACATTTAGGTAACTCATTCGTTAGAGCAAATAATTGGTTAGATATTAAGGAAATTATCAAAGAACAATTGTATTTTAAATAGAAGGAGGATAAAAAATGATATTTTGGTTATACATAGCTTTTATAATAGGTGTATTCGTTGGTTTCCTTTTCCTTTCAATATTTTTAAACGGTAAATGTGAAGACAAATATTTACAAATAAACCAATTAAAAAATAAAATTAATCAGCTAGAAACTGAAAATTTAATCATAGAAGAAGAAAATATAAAATTAACAAATCAATTAAAATCTTATCCTACATATGATGTTAAAGCTTAATATACATAAAACTTAAATTTGATGTTAATAATGGGAGTATAGTTTAAGACTATGCTCCTTTTTCGCTTTCCCTTCTTAGATGCTCTGCAAAAAAAGCTTTAGCATTTGTTATTGGATGGTTCTCCCACTCATTATTTGATAAACCAAGATATGTTGTTGCTAATGCAAATTTAGAATATACTTTTGCATCATTCCATTCTTTATCTATATCGGAAAATTTGACTTTATATAATTTCATAATCATAAATTTTATAGCAATAAATAAATCATTTTCTGACATACTCATTACCATTTTAACTTCGTCACTTGGCTCAACAGTAGCATCATTACTTATAGTCATTTTAGGTAAATAAAATTTAAAATACTCAATGGTTTTGCCGTTTTTAACACTATCATAAGTAATTTCTGGTATATTATCTTCAGCCAATATTAAATTAATTTCTTTTATTGCAGGGTCTAATACTTGTCTTTTAAGGTCTCCTATTTTTTGATATTTTTGGTCTAACATTAACATTGCTCGCAATTCTTCAACTTTTATTAATTGTTCGCAACTTCTATAAGCATAAGATTTTAATATTTCGTATAATCTTAAAGAGTCTTTTTTTGTTAATTTAAGAATTGTCTTTAATTGATAGGACGTGTAATCTTTTTTTAAATTAACAATATACGCCCAAACATTTTCATTAAATTCTATTTTTAAATTTCTGTTCTCAATATATAAATTATCAACCCAACCTGTTACGGTAGCTTTGTTAACTTCTGATGTTAGTTTATCAATGTCTTTAGGATTAATAAAAACAATACTGTTGCTTCTTAAAACCTTTAAAACGCTATTTATATGTCTATAATCAACTCTGTCAATGTCTAGAAATCGTTTATATGAATCTAAGGGAATTATAACTTTTCTGTCTGATTCATCTTCAATATAAGCTATGGCAATTGCTATTATACGTTGCTCAGTTAAGGACAAATCATAAAATGACCGTACCAATTGATTTGATTTTTTGACAATTTTGACCTTATTCATATCTTCATCGGCAATATTTATTATATTCGACATAAATAAAAGCACCTCTTTTGTAAAATTATGAATTTAATATATAACAATTGGATTGTTGTGTCAATATATAAAACGAAAAAACAAAAAAAATTTCTCGGCAATTAATTAATTCAGTATCAAAATTAAAAATCATTAATCAAATTCTTTATTACTCATTTAGTGATGCCTGTAAGTTAGCAATATCATGGCTTGCATGATTTATATATGATATATTATACACACATATATGATAAAATTTACACATATATATGGAGAACTATACGCACATATGTGGAGAATTATACGCACATACAGTGAAAACAGAGAATGAATTTCGTTGTATGTTACATTATATGTGGAGAGATTTACACACATATGACGAAAACTAGATAAAAAATTCTCTGGATAACATGAAATGATGTAAAGACGTAATAAATGCTGTTTAGGGTACTTCCTAGTATAAATTTAGTATTGCAGAAAATAATATAAAAAAAATAACCCCACTATAGAGCAGGGCTATGGTTGTTTTGGTTTACATAATTACGCGAAATAAACCTTTCGCTTATATTGAGTTACAAATTCAGTAAAACCAGTGACAACAGAATTACACGAAACGTAGAAAACAGTTAATTACTCTAATTCATCATCAAAAAAGTCTTTCTCAAAATCAAAATTTCTACATGCACGTATGATTAAGTCTTCAAAGAAGATATATTTATTGCTACCTGAAAATAAACTAATTATATTTAATAATTGTTTCATTTCAGGTCTTACAGGCATAGAAAATGTTTCTTTAGACTCCTTAAAGGATTGTGGTTTTTTCTTTGTATAACCTAGCATACGTCTACGAACTTCTTTTTCACGTTGTTTTAATATTTCATCTATAAATAAGTCAACAATCTCATTTTTATTCTTATTAGGGAAATTATGCAAAAATTCAGCTAATTCATCTTTTTCTTTAGTTCTCTTAATAATCTTTGAAATAACTTCATTACTTTTAAGATTAGATAATTGAGAATAAGATGATTTTACTATATCTGTTTGTGTTTGAACTTGTCCATCTATAACAACCGTTTTTTCAACAGTGGGTACTTGCTCTGAAGGTATTTGTTCAGATGGTGGTTGCGGAGTCTCTTTTTTTAAATCATTAATTTTAACTTGAGGTGGTTCATACTCATTTACATTAGGCTTCTGATTGTTATATTTACTTGTTTCTTTATTATCTTTTTCTGACGGAGATTGATTCTTTGAATTATCTTTGTTCTGTTTATCATTGTCTGGTTTTTCGTTACTTTGTTGAGAATTTCTTTTTTGTAGTGCTTTATCAAATTTGTTCATACTATATCATTCCTTTCTGAGTTAATTCATCAACTAAGTTGTTGAATGCCAAAAAAGACTTAGATTTTCTATCCTTATAATTTATTGTAGTTCCTTCTAATTCTGCATAATTTAGAGCAGCGTTTCTAGGAATAATTGTTTTCAGTACCATTGACGAAAATTCGGGGTGTTGA
>JAEZGU010000314.1 GCA_023416855.1 Bacillota bacterium | reverse complement strand
ATACTATGTTTACAGTAAATAAAAAACTTATTAATACAGAAATTAGTTTTATCCACAAATCAGCCTTTTTATTGCTTTTTGTATCCACAATTTCAGTTTCTATATCATATTTCTTTTTTAATTTTTTAATAAATATGTACAACACTACACTAAGTACAACAAAAACTGGAATACCAATTGTTAATTGAGCTTTTATTTTTGTCAAAAATGTTTCTGTATATCCTACTTCCTTAAACCATAAATAATCTGTTGAAAATTTTATGGCTCCTCCAAACGAATTAATTAATAAAAATAATACGATTATTAATCCGATAGTGAAAAACCTTCCTCTATTCTTCATAATACCTCCTTTTTTAACAATAGCTGAACTATGTTCAGCTATTGTTTATGTTATTTATTAAATTCAATTCTTAATTTTTCCAAAGATTTTTTTTCTATTCTAGAAACTGTCATTTGAGAAATATTCAGCTCTTTTGCAATTTCACTTTGGGTTTTATTAGAGTAAAATCTTTTAATAATTATTTTTCTTTCCAGTTCATTTAATTTATCCATGGACTTTTGAATAAAATCTTCATTTTCAATATTAATAAAGTGATTATCATCTTGTCCAACTATATCCATCAAAGATAAATCACTGTCTTCGCTGCTGGAATCAAATTTTTCATCCAAGGACTGAGAATTAAACATCTTACCTGCTTCAAAAGCTTCTAGAACATCTTCTTCAGAGGAATTTATATATACTGCAATTTCCTTAATAGTAGGTGCACGATTCAGCTGTACACTTAAAACATTGTTAACATCATTTACCTTTTTAGATATTTCCTGAATTTTACGGGGTACCTTAATAGCCCAGCCCTTATCCCTGAAATATTTCTTAATTTCCCCTAATATTGTGGGTGTGGCAAAGGATGTAAATTCAAATCCTTTAGTGATATCGAATCTTTCAATTGCATAAATCAACCCCATGCAAGCTATTTGATAAATATCATCATGTTCGATACCCTTATTAATATATTTTCTGGATATAATTTCTGCCATGTATTTATACTTTTCAAAGATTTGATTTCTTATTTCAATATCTCTTGTTTCATGGTAATTCAAAAATAAATCCTGATTTTTTATAGTCTTGGAATTTTGGATTGCTTCGCTCATTTTATCAACGCCTATTCAAAATTATTTATGCTCTTTTCAAAGATTATTTTCTTTTTTTCCGAATCAAAATTATAATTGTCCGCTAAGCTCTCAATAATCATTACACACATTTCACTGTTTGTCTTATTATTGTCTGATATTTCTCCTGAATTTAAATCAATAACCTCAACTGATAAATTATCATCACTTATTTCAAACCTAATATCAAGAGGTTCGCTTGAATTTTCAATATTGTTTATAAAAAATGTACAATCTTCAGAAATTATAACCTTAATGTCCTCTATTTCATCAACATTAAATCCTTTTAAATTAGATAAAGCTGAAGTCGTAAGTCTTATGGTACTCATATATTCAGATTTCTTTGGAATTACTAAATTAATTTTTTCCATTGTATCACCCTTGAATATTAAATACTTTATTTAATCCAGTTATATCAAATAACTTATAAATATTAGGTTTTAAAATTACAACCTTTATATTTAAGCTTTTTTCTTGAAGTTTTTTATAAATACCCATAATAACTCCAAGTCCTGTAGAATCAATGTAATCAAGAGATTCGCCATTAATGACTAAATCTTGATTTTTTTGTTCAATAAGTTCATAAATTTTATTTTTAAGTTCAGGAGAAGTATATATGTCTACTTCTCCTACAGGTTTTATTTCTAAAGCATTTTCTAAATTATTGTATTTTATTTCCAATGACATAGTAAAACCTCCTTATTCTTCTTCGTCTTTAACCAAGTCTTCCTCTGAAATTATTTTTGCTATTGAAGCAACCTTGTCATCATCATTTAATCTCATAGCAATGACACCTTGTGTATCTCTGCCCATTATAGATATTCCGGTTGCATGCATTCTTATAATAACACCATTTGTGCTTAAGAGCATTATATCATCTTCTTTTTCAACTATCAATGAACCAACAATAGGACCTGTTTTATCATTAATGTTGTGAGCCTTCATGCCCTTGCCGCCTCTATTCTGGCATCTGTATTCTGATGATACAGTTATTTTTGCATAACCGTTTTCTGTAACAGTTAAAATATATTTATTTTCATCACTTTGTTTTATAATGCTCATTGAAACTAGGTCATCTTCTTCTTCAACAGTGATTGCTTTAACGCCCATCGTGTTTCTTCCTGTTTCTCTTACATCATTTTCATTGAATCTTATTCCCTTACCATTTCTGGTAACAATGAAAATATCCTTAGTTCCATCAGTCTTGCTTACTCCAATTAGCTCATCATCATCTGCTATTTTAATAGCAACTAATCCAGTTTTTCTGATTGTGTCAAATTCGCTTAATTTTGTTTTCTTTATAATACCTTTTTTAGTTACAAACATCAAGAATTCATCATCATTAAACTCTCTTATTGGAATTATGGATCTTATTTGCTCACCAGCATCAATACCTATTAGGTTTATAGCAGCTGTACCCTTAGCCTGTCTTCTCGCTTCAGGAACCTCATAAGCCTTAATTCTGTACATCTTTCCTTTGTTTGTAACAAACAATAAGTTATCATGAGTTGAAGTTATAAATAAATCCTTTACAAAATCTTCTTCTCTTGTGGTAAGTGCAGTTATTCCCTTTCCACCTCTGTTTTGTGCTTTATAAGTATCTTCAGGCAGTCTCTTTATATATCCAAAATTTGTAAGTGTAATTGCTACATTTTCTTCTTCTATTAAATCCTCTACAGAGATTTCACCTTCATCAGCAACTATATCTGTTCTTCTCTCATCGTAAAAGTTATTTTTAATTTCTTTTAATTCATTTTTGATTATTTCATCTACCAAGTGCTGATTTGCAAGTATTTCCTTAAATTTAGCTATCATAGCCATCAACTCGTTGTACTCGGCATCTAATTTTTCTCTTTCCAAGCCTTGCAGACGTCTAAGTCTCATATCAACTATTGCTCTTGCTTGGATTTCAGATAAATTGAACCTTTCCATCAATTTTTGTTCTGCATCATCATAGGATGCTCTTATTATTCTTATGACTTCATCAATATTGTCTATGGCTTTTATGAGACCTTCGACGATATGTGCTCTTGCTTCCGCCTTTTCAAGGTCGTACCTGGTCCTTCTTACATTTATTTCCCTTTGATGAAGAACATAGTAA
>JAEZGU010000311.1 GCA_023416855.1 Bacillota bacterium | reverse complement strand
CCCATATCTAAAAGGGCTAATTCAGTAGGGTCACCCATTCTTTCATTGTTGGCTGTTGAAGCATCATTGCACAATACAAAGCCGTTTAAAAACATTGTGTTTTTATCATAGGATAACTCTGTTACATCCTTCACCTCACTGTCAAAATAAACCTTTGTTACAGTCATTTTATTTTGAGTCAATGTACCAGTTTTATCTGAGCAAACTGTGCTTACTGCACCAAGCGTTTCAACAGCTGGCAATTTACGTACTATTGTGTTAACCTTAACCATTCTTTGAACGCCAAGCGCCAATACTATTGTTACAACAGCAGTAAGGCCTTCAGGAATGGCTGCAACCGCCAATGCTATTGCCGTAATTAGCATTTCTATCATGTTTCTTCTTTGAATTAATGCTATACCAAACATAGCTACAACAATCACTATTGCTACAATACCAAGGAGCTTTCCTAAATCATTAAGTCTTTTTTGGAGTGGAGTTAATTCTTCTTCGCTTTCATTCAACATAGATGCAATTTTACCTATTTCAGTATCCATACCTGTATAAACAACTACTCCTTCGCCACGACCATAAGCAACACTGGTTGACGAATACGCCATATTTATTCTGTCGCCAATTCCAATTTCTTCTCTAGCTATAAAATCAGCATCTTTGTCTACAGGTACGGATTCTCCAGTTAAGGCAGATTCTTCTATTTTTAAGTTAATCGATTGTATTAACCTTAAATCGGCAGGAATAATTCTACCTGCTTCCAATATTACAAAGTCTCCTACAGCCAATTCTGCTGCTGGTATTTCCAAAACCTTTCCATTACGTCTTACCATTGCGGTGGGGCTTGAAAGATTTTTTAATGCTTCAAGAGCTGCTTCTGCTTTTGATTCCTGTATAACACCTATTACTGCATTAATTAACACTACCAGCAAAATTATGATTGCATCGGTTACCTCATCAAGGGCTATGGATATTGCTGCTGCAGCAAACAATATGTAAATCATTGTATCCTTAAGCTGAGCTAAAAACATTTGTAATAATGTTTTTCGTTTTTTCTCAATAAGAGCATTTGGACCATATTGTTCTAAACGCTTCTTTGCTTCTTCTTGACTAAGTCCGTTGTTTTGAACGTTCAATTCAGAGCACACGGTGTCTGAGTTTTTTTGATAATACATAGTTCTCTCCTTTTTCATTTTTCTTAGTATGCCATTTTTTAATAAAAAAAGACTTTCAGCATATCTTTTTTTAAAATCTAAGATATACTAAAAGTCTGGTTACCTAATGTTACTATAGCAGATCTTCAGCCAGAATACTTAGATTCGGTTGTTGACTGAAAATTTAAAACTACTCCCTCTTAGTAATTTAAACTTTACCAAAAGTATTATTTGTTGTCAAGTAATATTTATATTGTATAATATTGCCTTTATGCTTTTTCAAGTTCTTTTTTAACAGATAATGAATAAAATTTAATGAATCTTAAAATTTGGAGGATTTATTATGAATATAGTGAAATTACTTAAGTTTTCTCTTTATCTGTTAATTATGGTTCTTGCAGTTTTCTTTATTCTTACCATTTATATGTATTATTTTTCTAGACAACCATCACTGGAAATGGCATATAATTTTGTAGTGCCAATATGTATGTTTATAATTTCATTATTGTATTCAAAAAGTATTCATGAAAAAGGATTATTAAGAGGAATTGAAATTTGGATAATATATTTTGCAATTGTACTGCTAATGAAGGTTTTATTTAGAATTCCTGATGAAATTAGTATATTGCAGCATTTATTGTATCTACCTGTTTCAATTCTCGGTGGGGTAATAGGAGTTAATTTAAAACAGCGTTTTAATAACAGGTAGCTATTTTAAAAATAACTAAAAAAATGCTTTTAAATAATCTCCAAAAATGCTATAATTTCAATAAGGGCTTTGCCCGTCATTTAAGGTTCTGGGGTACCCGCTCGGAATCTTTGATTTCGTTGTAAGCTAAGTTCTTAAAAAGTTTAAAAGGGAGGTTCATTCATGGTACATATTAAAACTTTAAACCAAACAAAACTTACAGATAATATGAGTGTAAAAGGATGTGGCGAATGCCAGACTTCATGTCAATCTGCATGCAAGACTTCTTGTACAGTAGGAAATCAAAAGTGCGAGAACAAATAAATCTGTAGTGGCGGCTTAGCCGCTACTTTTGTTTATAAGATGAACCTAATATTTTTGGAGGAAATGATGATACACTTATTTAGTATGGAAGACATGTATTTTGCAATAGATACAAACAGTGGGCTGGTACATGTTGTAGATGAAGTAATTTATGATTTATTGACAGATGATAATTTTAAATGCAGACATAAAGTGGAAGAAATTCAGGAAAAATACGGCAAAAACACAACTGATGAGGCAGTTTCAGAAATTAACTATCTCATTGTTAACAATATGCTGTTTACAGAAGATTCTAATCCAGAAAATAAAATTAAGCCCGCTATAAAAGCAATGTGTTTATATATGACTCATGACTGCAACTTAAGATGTGAATATTGCTTTGCTTCACAAGGCTCTTATAATGGAGAAAGAGAAATTTTAAGCTTTGAGACGGGTAAAAAGGCTTTTGATTTTCTAGTGAAAAATTCAGGAGCAAGAAGGAATCTTGAGGTGGATTTTTTTGGCGGAGAGCCTTTAATGAATTTTGAAACCATAAAGAAGCTTGTGGATTATGGA
>JAEZGU010000289.1 GCA_023416855.1 Bacillota bacterium | reverse complement strand
GGCCACCCCATGCTATAGGCTCTTTTAGTGGTTTCGCAGCATATAGAAAAAATCTTACTTCTGAATCCTCTGTTTTTGCTTTGAATACATCTCCTTCTGAAAATAAAATAGCTCTTTTACTTTCATAGTTATTATTCAAGTTTCCAAAACTCCCTTTACCTTCAACTATATAAATAAATACTGTGTCCTCAGGATTTACATTGAAAGTCCATTCAGAATTATCATTCATATGTACATCAAGATATGTCATCTTTACATAATCACCATAAACTGAACTTGAATTGTTATTATAATTCCCAGAAATAACTTTAATAGTATTTTTTCCTTCAATTATTGTTGGAACCATATCATTAGTAATATCACAGTACTTTGGTTCTGACATTTTTGAAGCTTTGGGCATATTTAACCAAAGCTGTGCACCAAGTATTCTATCTGTCGCTTTCGGCATTTCTTGGTGCATTATACCACTACCGGCAGTCATCCATTGACAACAACCATCTAAAATACTTCCCTTATTTCCTAAACTGTCTCCATGCTCTATATTACCGTTTATTAAATATGTTATAGTTTCAATTCCTCTGTGAGGATGCCATGGGAAACCTTTTATATAATCTTCAGGGTTAACTGAATCAAATGCATCAAACATTAAAAACGGATCAAAATCCTCAACATCATTATGTCCTAAAACTCTTACTAATTTTACTCCTGCACCGTCTATAGCTCTACTACCTGTAACAACCTTTTTTATTTCTCTTATTTTCATAATTCCTCCAAATATTATAATACTTATTACAATATGATACCCAAAATTTAATTTGCAAAGCATATAAAAAACGGTTCTTTTTAATTGATAATTTCTATCAATCAAAAAGAACCGTCCCCGATTTTGGTTTATAGTTTTTCTTCTTTTTTGTCTCGGAGCATTAGCATGTTTACTGTTTCTTTAACATCTGCATTGTTTTCTAATACATCATACATTGCATTAACTATCGGCATATCTACGTTTAACTTTTTTGAAAGCTCATAGGCTGCATACGTTGTTGGAATTCCTTCTACAACCATGCCAATTTTCTTAATTGCTTCGTCTTTTTTTAATCCATGACCTATTAAGTTTCCTGCATTATAGTTTCTGGAATGTCTGCTGGTACACGTTACTATCAAATCACCTATACCTGTTAAGCCGTAAAAAGTATGAACATCTGCTCCCATTGCAATACCTAAGCGTGCAATTTCTACTATTCCTCTATTAATCAATGCTGCTTTTGCATTATCACCATATCCTATTCCATCAGATATACCAGCTCCAAGGGCTATAATATTTTTCAATGCCCCTCCAAGCTCAGCACCAATTACATCTTCATTGGTATAAACCCTAAAATAAGATGACATAAAAGCATCTTGGATTTGCTCTGCTATTTGTTTATCTTCACATGCTACAGTTATAGCTGTTGGCATTGAAAGAGCAACCTCTTCTGCATGTGAAGGTCCTGATAGAACAGCAAAGGTACAATTAGTTGTTTCTTCCTTTACTATGTCTGAAACTAAACTTAAAGTGCCTATTTCAATACCTTTTGAAGCATTTATTACTATTTTACCTGTTTTATATTCTGCATCAATTTGCTTTAAAACACTTCTAATCATTTGTGTAGGTGTAACTATTAAAAGCATTTCTGCATTTTTAACTGCTTCATTTATATTTGAAATAAATTCAATATTATCAGGAATTTGAATATTAGGAAGATATTTTTTATTTATTCTTGAACGAATCAGTTCTTTGCATTGATTTTCATCCCTTAACCATACAGTAACCTGGTGACCATTTTCTGATAAAAGCTTTGCAAGGGCAGTTCCCCAGCTTCCACCACCAAGCAATGTTATTTTTCTATTCAACACATCATCTCCTATAATTTTGTTTCTGTACCTTTTAATAATCTTTTTATATTATCTTTATGTCTATATATAGACATGCTTCCTACGAATAAACAGAATAAAAAGAATGCAAAATCAAATGGCTTTATAAACAAAATCGCAACAATTGGTGCCAAAGCCATACCGAATATAGAACCCATTGATACCATTCTTGTTATTGCTATTATTATAACCCCTAATACAACACATATTAAAGTTAATTTAATATTTATCATAACTACAACACCAATTGTTGTAGCAACACCTTTACCACCTTTGAACCCCAAAAGGACAGGCCAGTTATGTCCAATAATAACAGCAGCGCCTGCTAAGTATGCACCTATGTCGCCTCCAAAGTTCCTACCAATTAAAACTGCTATAACACCTTTTAAAACATCGCCTAAAAAAACCATAATGCCAATTTTTTTACCGAATGTTCTAAAGGCATTTGTTGCACCGGCGTTACCACTTCCGTATTCTCTAACATCTTTTTGTGCAAATATTTTACCTAATATATAGGCAAATGAAATGTTTCCTAATAAATAGGATACTATTACGATAATAAAATATTTCATTGTCCCTCCAGTGTCGTATGATGGGCAACTTAGTTGTCACTTAATCGCTTATCTAT
>JAEZGU010000249.1 GCA_023416855.1 Bacillota bacterium | reverse complement strand
GATACATACCCTTTATTTGTGAGTATATCTCCAAGCATAGCTTCACTATCCATAATACCTCCTAAAATTTACCATCTAATATATAAAATAAAGCGTAATCCGATTTTGCTAACAGATTACGCTAATATTTTATTTTTCTTATTTATTTTTTCTTTGTTTATCTTTTGGTACAACGCATGTTCCACTTGCTCTACAAACCACTACTGGTTCTTCTAAGAAATCACAAGCTGAATCGTTTATATCTTTTCTTGGTACAATTACTTTTCTTGCTTCAAATATCATTTTTCTTGAAGAATTTCCTTGAGAGATTATTTCTCCTTCTGCCTCAATGTAATCTCCTGCGAACACAGGTGCTAAAAACTCTACATTGTCATAAGCTACAAACAATCCTTCATCTCCGTCATTTCTAATTAATAGTTCTGTTGCTACATCACCGAACAATCCAAGCATTCTTGCACCATCAACTAAGTCTCCACCGTAGTGAGCTTCGTGTGCACTCATTCTTAATCTTATTAATGATTTCATTACTTATCCTCCAAATTTTTTGCTTTCCTCTTGTCACTTGCCTTGTGACATGCTAATTTTATCATTGAATTTGAAGATTGTCAATTTGAATCAGTTTTTGTTTTTATCATTATATTTATATTACCTATGCAACATTTATTCTTTAAAAGCATCCTTCATTTTACCAAAAAAGCCTTTTTTGTCATCCTTGTCTGTATTTTCACCCATTTCAGATGCAAATTCATGAAGTAATGATTTCTGTTTATCAGTTAATTTTTTAGGAACCACTATTTTAACTCTTACATATTGGTCTCCTTTACCGGAGCCTCTTAAGTTTTTAATTCCTTTATTTTTTAACCTAAAAACTGTTCCTGTTTGAGTTCCTTCAGGTACTTCATATTTAACTTTACCCTCAATCGTTGGAACCTGAATTGAACCACCTAATGTTGCTTTAGCAAATGATATAGGCACTTCACACCAAACATCGTTTCCGTCTCTTTCAAATATTTCATGAGGTCTTACATTTATATATACATATAAGTCTCCGGCTGGACCTCCACGTTCTCCGTGATTTCCTTCACCTCTCAGTGGTATTACAGAGCCTGTATCAACACCTGCAGGTATATTAATAGAAAGCTTCCTTGATTTCTTTTCCTTACCTGTTCCACTGCAAGATGTACATGGTTCTTCAACTACTTCGCCTATACCTCCACATGTAGTACATGTCTTTGTACTTGCAAATTGTCCAAACGGAGTTCTTTGTACTGTTCTTATGTTACCTGAACCGTTGCATGTAGGACATGTTTTTTTACTTGTTCCGGTTTTTGCTCCTGAACCATCACACACTTGACATTTTTCTATACGATTAATTTTTATATCTTTCTTTGTTCCAAATGCTGCTTCTTCAAAGTCTATATCAAGCTTAATTTTAAGATCAGATCCAGCTTTTGGTCCAGTTCTCTGTGTTCTTGCACCGCTAAAGCCGCCTCCAAAGAAATCTCCAAATATATCACCAAATATATCACCAAAATCATTAAAACCTGCTCCACCGCCAAAACCTGAGTTTTGGTCAAACGCAGCGTGTCCAAATTGATCATATTTAGCTTTTTTGTCAGGATCACTTAATACTTCATATGCCTCATTTACTTCTTTAAATTTCGTTTCAGCTTCTTTATTGTCAGGGTTTAAATCAGGATGGTATTGCTTTGCCAACTTTCTAAAAGCTGATTTAATTTCCTTATCATCTGCATCCTTACTAATTCCCAAAATTTCATAATAATCTCTTTTTGCCATTGATTCACCACCTTACGCCACAGTCGCCACAGGGACGCTATAAATGGGCGAACAGAGTCGTCCGCCCCTATATCATTTTATTTATCGTCGTCATTAATCTCTTCGAATTCTGCGTCTACTACATTATCATCATTAGGTGCTGAACCTTGGTTAAAATTAGGATCAACTTCAGGTCCACCTTGTGCACCGGTTTGAGCATAAAGCTTTTGAGCCAAATCATTGAATACTTTTGTTAAATTTTCAGTTTTTTCTTTCATTTGATTTGTATCATTGCTTTCAATAGCTTTTTTAAGCTCATCTGCCGCTGCCTGTGCTGAAGCTTTCTCTTCAGCAGAAATTTTACCTTCTAAGTCTTTTAGAGTTTTTTCTGTCTGATATACTAATGTATCTGCATTATTTTTAATTTCTATTTCTTCTTTTCTTTTCTTATCTTCTTCTGCATATTGTTCTGCTTCTTTAACTTTCTTTTCAATTTCAGCATCAGACATCTTAGTGGAAGCAGTTATAGTAATTTTTTGTTCTTTTCCTGTTCCTAAATCCTTAGCGCTTACATTAACTATACCATTAGCATCAATATCGAAAGTTACTTCTATCTGTGGAATTCCTCTTGGTGCAGGTACAATTCCTGATAACTGGAATCTACCTAATGTTATGTTATCATTAGCCATTTGTCTTTCACCCTGCAATACATGGATGTCAACTGCAGGTTGGTTGTCTGCTGCTGTTGAGAACACTTGACTTTTCTTAGTTGGTATACGAGTATTTCTTTCAATTAATTTAGTAAACACACCACCTAATGTTTCAATACCTAATGATAATGGGGTAACGTCAACTAACAATATGTCGTTTCCAAATTCTCCTGTTAATACTCCCCCTTGAATTGCTGCTCCTAATGCAACACATTCATCAGGGTTGATTCCTTTGTGAGGATCTTTTCCTGTCAATCTTTTTACAGCTTCTTGAACTGCAGGAATTCTTGTTGAACCACCTACAAGTAATACTTTATCTATATCATTTGCTGTTAATTTAGCATCTGACATTGCTTTTTTAACCGGTTCAATAGTTTTTTCAACTAAAAATGATGTTAATTCATTAAATTTAGCTCTTGATAAGTCCATGTTCATATGTTTTGGACCTTCTTGAGTTGCTGTAATAAATGGCAAATTAATATTTGAAGTCATTGCACTTGACAATTCCTTCTTAGCTGTTTCTGCAGCTTCTTTTAATCTTTGAAGCGCCATTTTATCTTTTCTTAAATCTACGCCATTTTCTTTCTTAAACTCTTCTGCTAAGTAATCTATAATAACCTGATCAAAATCGTCTCCACCAAGCTTGTTGTTTCCTGATGTGGCTTTAACTTCGAAAACTCCTTCGCCTATTTCAAGTATAGATACGTCAAATGTACCACCGCCAAGGTCATAAACCATAATTGTTTGCATATGATCTTCTTTATCTACCCCATATGCTAATGCAGCTGCGGTAGGTTCGTTTATTATTCTTTTTACTTCAAGTCCTGCTATTTTACCTGCATCCTTAGTTGCTTGCCTTTGGCTGTCTGAAAAATAAGCAGGTACTGTAATAACAGCTTCAGTAACTGTTTCTCCAAGATAGCTTTCTGCATCAGCTTTTAACTTTTGTAATATAAATGCTGATATTTCCTGTGGTGTATAAGCTTTACCATCTATATTTACCTTATGATCAGAGCCCATTTCTCTTTTTATAGATGAAATAGTTTTATCAGGGTTTGTAACAGCCTGTCTTTTTGCAGTCTCTCCAACTAATCTTTCTCCATCTTTAGTAAATGCAACTATTGAAGGTGTTGTTCTTTTTCCTTCTACATTTGCTATAACAACGGCTTCTCCGCCTTCCATAACAGCAACAC
>JAEZGU010000234.1 GCA_023416855.1 Bacillota bacterium | reverse complement strand
ACATATGGTTGTATGGTATATCAGGAACAGGTAATGCAGATAGTAAGAGATATAGGTGGATTTACGATGGGGCGTTCTGATTTACTAAGACGTGCCATGGGCAAGAAAAAAAAGAGTGTTATGCTTGAAGAAAGAAAGAACTTCATTTTTGGCAAGCAATCTGAAAATGGGGAGCCGGAAATTATAGGGGCAGTAAAAAATGGTGTAGATGAAAAAACTGCAAATAAAATATATGATTTAATGGAGGAATTTGCAAAGTACGCCTTCCCTAAAGCGCATTCCGTTGCATATGCAGCTTTAGCTTATGAAACAGCATGGCTTAAACACTATTACCCTGTAGAGTTTATGGCTGCTCTAATATCAAGCATCATGGGCAGTACAGGTACTGTTTCTCTTTATATAAGAGAGTGTAAGCGTTTAGGAATAGAAATTTTACCTCCGGATGTAAATGAGAGCAGTGATAAATTTACAGTAGAAAACGGTAAAATTCGCTTTGGTCTTGCAGCGGTTAAAAATGTTGGTTCAAATGTCATTGCTGATATAGTTTCAGCAAGAGAGAAAAAGGGGAAATTTACTTCTTTTACTGATTTTTGTACTAAAGTAGATCAAAATGTATTAAATAAACGACAAATAGAATCCTTAATTAAGTGCGGTGCTTTTGACTTTTTAAATGTTCACCGTTCACAGCTTATGGCAATATATGAAAGAACCATTGATTCTATTGTAAATCAAAAGAAAAGAAATGTTGAAGGACAATTTTCATTATTTGATGATGCAATGTCACAGGATTTAAACATTACATCAGATGAAGAAATGCCTAAGCTTCCTGAATATAATGAGAAAATATTACTTGCCATGGAAAAGGAAATGGTAGGAGTATATTTAAGCGGTCATCCATTGTCTGAGTATGAGAAAGAGTTAGAAAGAAAAACATCCACTAACACAAGTGAAATAATGGAGTTAAAAGATTCTCATGAAGAAACAGGTTTACAAGACGGAAGCAGAATTGTTATTGGTGGAATAATAATTAAAAAACAAAATAAAATAACTAAAAATAACAACATGATGGCGTTTATTACATTAGAAGACTTATATGGAACTGTAGAAGGTATAATTTTTCCTAAAATTTACGAGAGTTGTAAGGAAATTTTATATGAAGATAATATAGTTGTTATAGAAGGTATAATTGATGCATCCGAAGAGGAAGCAGAACCTAAAATTATATGTAATAAAATAACTGAGCTAAAAAAGGATAATATAAATACAGACAATATAGATTTAAAGGATAAAAAACAAAGGAAGTTGTATCTGAAAGTTGAAAACTATGAGACTTACAAAAAAATAAAAAATGAACTTTTTAAAAATATTTGTAAGTGTCCCGGCAACGATTGTGTTATAATTTATAACAGTCAAGAAAAAACAAATATGGTTTTACCTGTAAAGAATTGGGTAAACTTAGATAATGAAAATTTAATTTATAATCTAAAAACGATATTAGGTGATGAAAATATTGCAATTAAAGAGCAATAGGAGGACAGTATGAAGAAAATTGGTGTACTTACTGCCGGTGGTGATGCTCCCGGTATGAATGCTGCAATTAGGGCAGTAGTTAGATGTGGAATTTATAATAACATAAATATAGTTGGTATTAAAAACGGGTTCAGAGGCTTAGTAGAAGGAGATAGTATGGAAATGAATCTTTCTTCTGTAGCTGATATTATCCATAGAGGCGGTACCATATTAGGCAGTGCAAGGAGTAAGGAATTCATTGAAGAAGAAGGATTTCAAAAAGCGCTTAAAAATATAAAGTATTTGGGTATAGACGGACTTGTTACAATAGGTGGTGATGGAACTCTAAATGGAGCATTAGCCCTTGGGAAAGTAGGCATACCTGTTATAGGCATACCTGGTACAATAGACAATGATCTACCATACACTCAGTATACATTAGGGTTTTTTACAGCGCTTTCAACAGTATTGGAATCAGTGGAAAAAATAAGAGATACTTCATCATCACACGGAAGGACTAACGTAATTGAGGTTATGGGTAGAAACTGTGGAGATATAGCACTATATTCAGGACTTGCAGGAGGTGCTGAAATGGTTATTATTCCGGAAGTTGATAATAATATAGAAGAGGTATGTGACAAGGTGTTGCAGGGAAGAGCCAGAGGTAAAAAGCACAGTATAATTTTGCTTGCAGAGGGAGCAGGAGATGCCAAGGAATTAAGTGAGAAAATAGAGAAAATAACAGGCATTACAACCAGATATTCAGTATTAGGTTATACTCAAAGAGGAGGAACTCCTTCTGTATATGATAGATTAATAGGCAGTCAAATGGGAGCAAAAGCAGTTGAATTACTGTGCTGTGACAAGTATAACTTGGTACTTGGAGTTAAAGGCAATGAAATTTTCCACATGGATATAGAAGAAGCACTATCCATGAAAAAAACATTTGATAAATATACATATGAGCTAACGAAAATATTATCCATTTAACAATGGATGAGCAATAGATAGGCAGTAGATAAGCAATTGTTAATCAATTGAAAGTAAGGGAGTGAAATAGATGAGAAAAACAAAAATAGTATGTACAATTGGACCTACCTCACAGGATGAGAATACATTTAGACAATTAGTTATGAATGGTCTAAACGTAGCAAGAATAAACTTTTCACACGGAAGTCATGAAGAACATAAGCAGAAGATAGATGTAATTAAAAAAGTTCGACAAGATTTAGGAACATCAACAGCAATTATGTTAGATACTAAAGGGCCTGAGATTAGAACAAGAGACTTTGTGTATGGTCAAGCAGAATTAAAAGAAGGACAGAACATTATACTTACATCAAGAGAATTGCTTGGAAACGAAGAAATCATCAGTTTAACATACGACAAATTTGCAATAGACGTTAAGCCCGGAGATACAGTATTAATAGATGATGGTCTCATATCGTTGCAGGTTATTGAAACAATAAATGATACGGACTTAAAATGTATTGTTAAAAACGGCGGTATTGTAAAAAACAAAAAAGGTGTAAATGTACCTAACGTTCACATTAATTTACCTGCTTTAACTGAAAGAGATGTTAAAGACATCAAATTTGGGATAGAAAATGATGTTGACTATATAGCCGCTTCATTTATTAGAAAGGCAGAGGACGTTATATCAATCAGAAGAATTTTAGAAGAAGAGAATGCTGATCACATAATGATTATTTCAAAAATAGAAAATAGACAAGGTGTAGAAAATATCGATGAAATTATTGAAGTGTCTGATGGTATAATGGTGGCAAGAGGAGATTTAGGTGTAGAAATACTAGCAGAGGAAGTACCTCTTGTGCAAAAAATGTTGATAAGCAAATGTAATGACGCAGGAAAACCTGTTATAACAGCAACACAAATGCTTGATTCAATGATGAGAAATCCAAGACCAACAAGAGCTGAAGTTTCTGATGTTGCTACTGCTATATTTGAAGGATCAGATGCTATTATGCTGTCCGGAGAAACTGCATCCGGAAATTATCCATTAGAAGCAGTAAATACAATGTCAAGAATAGCAATTATGATAGAAAACTCATTAAACTACAAAGAAATTTTGCAAAATAAAAACGTTAAGTTTGAAAACGGAATTACAGATTCAATAAGTTATGCTACATGCAGAACATGCTTAGACTTAAATGCATCAGCGATTATATCTGCTACATCATCAGGCTATACAGCTGCAGCAGTTTCTAAATACAGACCAATAGCTCCTATTATTGCAGCTACAGAAAGTGAAAGGGTTATGCGTAAATTAGCATTATATTGGGGAGTTTACCCAATAAAAATAGGTAGAATGAATTCAACTGATGCAATTATAGATAAATCGGTTGAAGGAGCGTTGGAGTTAGGTTATATCGAAAATGGTGACCTAATAGTTATAACTGCAGGGGTACCTGTAGGTATTTCCGGAAGCACCAATTTATTAAAAGTTCATATTGTAAGTGAGCTTTTGTACAAGAAAGTGGGAGTAGGAAAAGAAACGATAATCGGAAGAGCAAGAGTAGCAAGAAATGCTTCGGAGTTAAAAGATAAATTTGAACCTAATGACATTATAGTAATGACTGCAACAGACAAGGATGTGGTGGATTATATGGCTTCTGCTTCAGCTATAATAGTTGAAGAAGGCGGATTAACATCCCATGCATTTATAGCAGGACTTAATTTAGGTAAGGAAGTTATTGTAGGAGCTGAGGGATGTACTACAAAAATAAAGGACGGAGAAATATTGACAGTCAATGGTAAATTAGGTGTAGTGTACAGAGGTCAAGCTAAAATAATGTAACAATAGGGGGGAAAAGTCATAGAAAAAAACAAAAGTATATTAAAGATATCGTTACCCATTATATTATTATTTTTTTTAATATTATTGATTGTATTCAGCCCTAAAACATTCAGTTGGATAATGGATTCCTTTAAGCCTGTAATATATGCTCTTATAATGGCTTATTTATTGGATTCTATGGTTAACTTTTTTGTAAGAAAGCTCAAAGTGAGACGTTCGCAAGGTATACTCCTTGCCTGCATAATTTTAATTGGATTACTGAGCTTCATAGTATATAAAGTTGTACCACAAATTGTTGATAATATTAACAATATTGTTAAATTTATTATGGATGGTAATGTTGATGTCGTTGAAATAATTAATAATCTAAAAGGAAAAATAGACAGCAGATATATTGATTATTTGACAGATTACTTGTTGCAGGCCGGTGAATCAGTTAAAAATGCTATTAATAGACTTTTAATAGATATGTCAAATATATTGATGAGATTTTTGAGAAACATTGGCACCAGCACATTTACTGTAATAACAAGCTTTATTATAAATATATATATGCTTGTAGAAAAGGAAGATATTCTTGCAAGAGGAAGAAGATTCATTTATGCTTTCTTTAATGATAAAAGCTCAAAAAAAATATTGACTGTATTTAGTCAGGCAAACAAAATATTCAAGTCATTTGTAAATGGTAAGCTATTAGATTCTGCAATAGTTGGAATAATTTGTGTAATTGCATTTTACTTATTTAAAGTTCCATATGCAGCATTGATGGGTACAATAATAGGTTTTTTTAACATAATACCTTTTTTCGGACCAATAATCGGTTCAGTACCGGTTATAATTGTTTCTTTTTTCTTAGAGCCTACAAAAGCCCTTACTGCAT
>JAEZGU010000160.1 GCA_023416855.1 Bacillota bacterium | reverse complement strand
GCTTAAGGGGGAATCGTCAAAGGGCTTTTCACATGATGAATTTATGGGCTATGAAGTTGAAAATGGACTTGGTTCTTTTATGGATGAAAGTGTAATGGAAATTTTAGACGTAATGGATGATGTGGAGTTAGATCTTTATGAAAAATCAATTAAAGATGCAGTGAGAAACAATGAATATTCCTGTGCAGATATTTTAATAGATAAAAATAATGGAAGTAATATTATTGTTTTTGCAACTGGTTGGAATGAGGGAACATTTCCTACATATTATGGCTTTGATAAAAACAATAAGTTAGCAAGGCTGGTTACAGACTTTATGGTGATAGAAAAATAGTAATTGTATAAAAGAATCTCACAAGGGATTCTTTTTTAATGTTAAATTAATATTTATCTATTAAAATAATTGGAGAACTTTGATGAAAAACATGTATAATAGATATATACATTCTTGAAATATAGTTGAATAGATGATAAAATAAATAATCTATTATAGGAAAAAGGATAGTTATGAGAAAAAAAATTAACAAATATGACATTGCATTGATTGCAGCAATAATCATCGCTAATTTATTGATTATAGTTTATGGGGGCTTTAATATGGCAGAAGCCACAGAAAAGATAGCCTATATATATTCAAATAATGAATTAGTTGGAACATATACATTAACTGAAAATTATGAAACAGAATTCACTGTAGATAATGAAGCAGGAACAGGTTATAACACTGTTCATATTGATGACGGTAAAATCTGGATTCATGAAGCCACATGCCCTGATAAAGTCTGTCTAAATCAAGGGAAAATACAGAATGGTGGAGAAGTAATCGTATGTTTACCAAATAGGTTTATGGTGCAAATAAAGGGCAATAATGAAACCCCTGATGAAGTGGACATTATTGCACAATAAATGACAGGAAGAAAAGACAATGAATAAACTACAAAGATATATATTTTTATCACTATTAACAGCAGGGGCATTAATTTTAAGTATTATAGAAGGTATGATACCCTTGCCTTATGTTGCACCGGGTGCAAAGTTAGGATTATCTAATATTGTTACAATGTCAATAATAATTGTTTTTGGATTTAAAGATGCTTTATTAGTAGTAATAATTAGATGTATATTATTGATGCTTGTAGCAACAAATCCTATTACATTCATTTATAGTATTGTAAGTGGAATAATGAGCACAATTGTTATGAGTTTTAGTTACAAACATTTTAAAAAATTTAGTTTAATTGGTATTAGTGTTTTAGGAGCAATGACACATAATGCTTCTCAGGTAACTGTAGCTGCAATACTATTTGAATCTGCAAACTTGTATTATTATCTGCCAATATTATCTTTCGTGAGCATTTTTACAGGTTGTTTTGTAGGGTATACATCTATTTTTGTAACCGAAAACTTAAATAGAACATTATTAAAACTAAGAAGAGAGGTATAATATGAGAAGAGGGAATTCTATTTATTTAGTTTTGCTTCTATTAACTTCGGTAATAATAGGAACAATTCTTGGCAAGGCATTTTCAAAGTACTTCCCTGTTTTAAATTATGGAGAATCAATTGGGTTTGGTCCTGCTACTTTAGATTTAAGCATATTTTCAGTAACCTTTGGATTTGATGCCAATTTGACTGTAGCTGGAATATTAGGTATTTTAATTGCAATAATAGTTTATAAAAAGCTTTAAGGAAGTATTATGATAAATATAATTTTAGCATCAAAATCACCAAGACGTATAGAAATGCTCAGGAGATATTGTAATAATTTAATTATTTATTCTCCTGATACTGAAGAAAAAGTAGATGATAATGATAATCCACAAACATCGGTAATGAAAATAGCTTTTGAGAAGGCTTTATATGCATTTGAAAACTGCACTGAAAAAGGAATAATTATTGCTGCAGATACAGATGTATATTTAGATAAAATATTGGGAAAACCGGAAAATGAACAGGAAGCTTATGAAATGCTAAAATCCCTTTCCGGAAAAACCCATAAAGTTTATACTGGAATATGCATAATAGATAGTATAAGCTTAAAAAAGGTAGTAGATTATGAAGAAACATCTGTTGAATTCAATGAGCTTAGTGAAGATTTAATTAGAAGTTATTTAAAAACAGGCGAATACGCAGATAAAGCAGGTAGTTATGGCATACAGGGATATGGGGAACTCTTAGTAAAAGGGATTGAGGGTTGCTATAATAACGTAAAGGGATTACCATTGACAAAATTAAATAATTTATTGACAAAACATTTTTCTCATAAATTGCTTTAAATAAAAGCACTTTGAGCTTTAGTATTGCATATTGGAGGTTAAAATGGACAATAATAATTATACCATAAAATCAATACCTGTGGATGATAGGCCACAGGAAAAATTATTAAAATATGGAGCTAATAATTTGTCTAATTCAGAACTCTTAGCGGTAATATTAAGGACAGGTAGCAAAGAAGAGAATGTTTTAAAATTATCTCAGAAAATATTGTCTGAGGATAACAAAGGACTTAAAAATATAGCTGAGGGAACTATAGAAAAGTTTAAATCTTTTAAAGGAATAAATAACGCAAAAGCAGCTCAGCTTATGGCTTTATCAGAGTTAAGCAAAAGGATAAGCACTTTAAAAATTGAAAGAATAAAAATTACCTCTCCTGCGGATGCAGCTCTTGTTATGATGGAAGAAATGAGGTATTATAAAAAAGAATATTTTAAAATAATATTATTGGATACAAAAAATAATATAAAAAAGATTTCTGAAATTTCCGTGGGGAGCTTAAACTCATCAATTGTTCACCCAAGAGAAGTTTTTTCAGAAGCAGTGGTAAACTCTGCCTCTTCTATCATATTAGTACATAATCATCCAAGTGGAGAATCAGATCCAAGTCATGAGGATATAGTTTTAACGAATAGACTTGATGAATGTGGTAAAATTTTAGGAATAAAGGTTTTAGACCACATAATAATTGGTGATGGCGTGTTTTACAGCTTTAAAGAAGAAGGTTTAATTTAAATTGACAACGAAAGGAAGCAATATGGGATTATTTGGTATATTTACTCAAAAAATAGGCATAGATTTAGGAACATCAAATACTTTGGTATATGTAAAAAACAGAGGGATAATTGTTAATGAGCCTTCTGTTACAGCAATAAATGTAAATTCAAATGAGGTGTGCGCAGTAGGGCAACCGGCAAAAGCAATGCTTGACAGAACCCCTAAATCAATAAGTGCAATAAGACCATTACAGAACGGTGTAATTGCCAATTTTGATATTACAAGAGCAATGGTTAAATATTTTATAGACAAAGCATTGAGCAGTAGGAGATTTGTTAAATCACATATTGTTATTTGTGTGCCTGTTGGTGTTACATCTATAGAAAAAAGAGCAGTTGAAGAAGTTGCATATGATGCAGGAGCAAAAAAGGTTAAATTAGTTGAAGAGCCAATGGCAGCGGCGATTGGAGCGGGACTTAATGTTGATCAGCCTGTTGGAAATATGATAATAGATATAGGTGGCGGAACTACTGAAATAGCAGTTATATCTTTAGGTGGAATTGTTGTAAGTGATTCATTAAGAATTGCAGGCGATGATATTGATGTTAATATAAGAGATTATATAAAACTAAAATATAAGATGGAAATTGGTCTTATAACTGCAGAAAAAGTAAAAATGGTTTTAGGAAATGCAAGCAAAAAATATTACAGTAAGAATAATGAGGAAGATGAAGAGAACTCTACGAAAGATTATGTTACTGAAATGGAGATACGAGGTAGAGACATCGTTTCAGGTCTTCCGCTAAACATGGTTGTTACAAGTGATGAAATTAGAGAAGCTATTATGGAAACTGTAAACAATATAGTAAATGCAATTAAAAGAGTTTTGGAAAAGACTCCTCCTGAACTTTCATCAGATATATATTCTAATGGAATAGTGTTAACTGGTGGAGGTGCATTATTAAAAGGTTTAGACATTTATATTGAAAAAGAAACAGGTCTCAAAGTATTTATTGCTGATAATCCTTTACACAGTGTAGCTTTGGGAGCAGGCAAAATATGTGAGTCCCTATAAAGTGGTGAAAAGATGAATTTTGTAAGAAAGTATTATAAAAGAATATTATTTATACTTACAATTTTTATATTGATAATTTTAATTGGCCTCTCTTCTGTAGGTAGAGGAGAGGTTAATTTAGGTTTTTTTGGGAATGCAGTTGCTGGGTTTCAAAAACTGACATTTAATTCGGGACATACCATCATAAGTTCCATTTATTCTGTTCAAGATATTGTTAGAATGCGTGAAGAGAATAATATGCTTACTGATACAGTGCATGAGCTTCAAGAAACAGTAAGAATATTAGAGAATATTGTAAATAAATCAGACTCTCTTGAAACAGAATATGAAATGAAAAAGAATCTAAAGTATGAATATGCAGTTGGACAAGTGATTGCATTAGATGACTCTAATTGGTTCAGCAGATTAACCATTGATAAGGGAGAAAATGACGGTATAAAGAAAAATGATATTGTTATACATGCAGTGGAAACTGATATGGGAGTAGTTCAAATTGGCTTGGTTGGTGTAGTGACTCAAACGTCATCAAATTGGGCTAAAGTAGTAACTTTATTGGATGAAAGCTGTAAAATAAGTTTTAGAGATATAAACACAGATGAAAGCGGAATATTACAAGGTAGTGTTACAGGAACAATTACAGGCTACTTTTTTAACAGTAAGGCACAAGTAAATGAAGATGATTTTTTGGTTACTTCAGGAATTGGAGAAATTTATATACCAGATATTTATATTGGAAAGGTTACAGAAATAGTTCCTACAACAGACGCTTCAACACAAAGAATTGTCATCAATCCTGCTGTTGAATTTACTAAGTTAAACAGAGTATACGTTTTAAAAGTTGACAGATGATGAAAGGTAGTAATTAAATGAAAAAGTTTACTTTAATGGCTGCTATTATTATTTTAGGTTTTATAATCCAAACTTCATTTTTAAATTTTTTTGCTGTATTTAATACTATACCTAATCTTTCATTAACAGTATTAGTTGTATTCGCTATGATGTCAAATGGAATTATAGGTGCAATAATCGGTTTATTTACAGGTATGATGTATGATGCAATGATTTATAATGTTTTTGGAATTTACACTCTTATTTATTTTATTATTGGTGCTGTTATAGGAAACTATAGTGAGGATATGTTAAGAGAAAATTATGTTGCATATACAACTGTTACAGCAATTTCTACATTTGTTATGCATTTTTTCTTATATATAATTTTGTTTTTTTTGAAATACAATGTTGGTAATGCAGGAAACATCATACACAATATAATGATTGAAACAGTGTTAAATATGGTGCTTGTTATAGTTGTATTTAAATTTATAAATTTATTATTTGATAGATTAAACGTCAAATAATTGTTTGAGGTGAGTTTCTTTGAATTTAAAAAAGTTTTTTAGTAACAGGTTTAATATCATTTATTTAGTTATAATTTTGATGCTATGTGTTTTAGGATTTAGAATGGCCGTTTTAACTATAGTTGAAGGGGAAGAATATAGAGCAGTAGCAGATATTAAAAAGATTAAGGATATACCCGTAAAAGCTCCAAGAGGTAAAATATTAGACCGAAACGGCGTTTTGTTAGCCGATAACGTAGCAAGCTTTACAGTACAAATGTATACCGATGAAATTGAGCCTGAACACTTTAATGAAGTATCATATATTTTAACTAAAATATTAGATGAGAACAGTGAAAGACCTATTGATGATTTCCCAATAAAACTTGATACATTTGAATATATTAATGAGCCTGATTTAAGAAATTTATCAGAGGGCATTGAATTAATAACTTACATTACAGCAGAGGAAAAAGTTATTCAAACTGTAAAGGAAAACATATATGAATGGCTAAATTATACTGATACTATTTACAATGAAGAATTTGATATAAAAAAAAGAGTGCTCGATACTTTATTAAAAGATACCGATATTCCGGTTAAATTAATAAATGGTCAGTTTGTATATTCAGATATAAATGGAGAAATCAAAGATTTAGAAGCAGAAAACGAAACTGTACAGGATGACAGTGAAATAAATGTTGATGATCCAATTTCAATTTGGTTACTAAATAACAACATTAATGAGAAAGCAACTGCCGAAACTGTTGTTATTGAAATGCTAAATCAAAACAGTAAATATTTTAAGCTGTTATTTTCTAACTCAAAAGTTAGAAGGTTCTCATATGATTTTATTATATCAAAGAAACTTGATGACAATATAAAATTAACCGATTTTGCATTTGTTCAAGATGAGTATTATAAGAACTTAAAAAGAAGTTTAAATGTAAATCATCAAGAAATAACACAAAACACATCTGCAAAGGATGATTTCGTTATTTTAACAATGAAATATTCTTTGGATAATTTGCTTTTATCAGTTTATCAATCTGAATACAATAAGGTAATGCCTGGCTCAATTCTTGTTGAAAAGCTTAAGGACATATATGCTGACTTACCGATTAATTTTGTTGAGAACGGTGAAACCGGATATTATGAGTATACAGATGAAGATTTGAAGCGAAAGTATTTAAATCAACATAATATGGAGCTCAACACTGATGCATATGATTTTGTAAAACAATTGTCATTTAAAAATTATGAAATACTGTATAATTTGATAACAGATGATGTAATAAAATACTATGCTCAGGTTGAATTGTTAAAACATGAGAATCCATCAATTTCAATAGCAGAGTGGGAATATTCTCCTACAAGGGATAAAAGAAATTGGATTGTTAAAAATGTTAAAATAGATCCAAACGAAGAAGATATTAAAAATTTGTCTGCTAAAGAAGTTTTTAATAACATGAGAGAAACATTAAACATATCAGAAGATATCAATGATTATGATATGAGAAATATGATGGTTATTAGAGAGAGATATAATAAAATTAGCTATCTTTCATATCATCCTGTTGATATATGTTATGGAATATCTGAAAAGTCAGTAGCAATGATTTCAGAGCGCTCACATGAACTATTAGGTATAAATGTTGAAATAGAGCCGCTTAGATATTATCCTAATCATGAGGTTGCTTCACATGCATTGGGCTACTTAGGAAAAATAGCTCAAGAATATGAAATAAAGGAATATGTTGTAGAAAAAGGATACAGTCCTGATGATATAATTGGAAAAACCGGTTTAGAAGAGAAGTTTGAAGATTATTTAAGGGGAAACAAGGGCAAAAAGACTGTTGAAGTTAACAACGTTGGTAAAACTATAAAATCAGTGTCAAGCCAAGCACCTGTTCCGGGAGATGATTTGTATCTAACTATAGATGAAAGATTGCAAAGAAAAGCAGAAGAATCTTTAAAAAAAGGATTGGAACAAATACAAATTGGAGGCATATTTGAAAGCAAATGGGGGGATTTCATATTTAAGGATAAGTATGAAAATGCCAAGTCAGGCGCATTAGTTGCATTAGATGTAAAAACTGGTGAGGTTTTGGCTATGGCAAACTATCCAAATTATGATTTGAACTTATTTTCAACAGGAATTTCCTCCGAAGATTGGAATAGTCTGTTAAGTGATTCTAAAAGTGCATTAGCTCCAAGACCTTTATATAATATAGCAATGCTTACTAAAATACAACCCGGTTCAACTTTTAAAATGATTACTTCTTTGGCAGCGTTAGAAAAAGGTGTTAATCCAAACACAAGAGTTTATTGTGCCGGAACAATGAAAGTAGGAGATAGAAACTTCAGTTGTTGGATTTACAATATGTTTGGCGGTGCACATGGACAACAGACTATGTATGAAGCAATCATGAATTCATGTAACTTCTATTACTATACTACTGTTTTAGGTGAAAATTTAGCAACCCACCAAAGACATACTGTCAAGGTAAATGCGGATGAAATAATTGACATGGCCAAAGAGTTTGGACTTGATTCTAAAACAGGCATTGAAATAGACATTCCTCAAGAGGCTTCAGGTGGTGTTCCAAGTATAGAAGGCAAAAAAATGAATATTAGAGTTTACTTAAGAATGTTTTTGGAAGGAAATATTGAGAGGTACTTAGAGGACGGTTATACAATAGATACAGGAATGAAAAATGAAATTGTTGAAGAAATTGTAAGCTGGATAAATAGAGATGAACCTATGACAAGAGGTGAGGTTTATGAGGGATTAAAGAGTTTAAGATTAAATCCTGATAAAACTAATGACTACAAAGTTCCTTTAGTAGATATTATCAAATACTCTTACGTAAATCAAGCAGTATGGAATGTTGGCGACAACTTAAACATCAGTATCGGTCAAGGTAACAATGCATACACAGTACTTCAAATGGCAAATTATACCGCTACTTTATCAAATGGTGGTTATAGAAGAAATGTTAGCATTGTTAAAGATATAAAAACTTATGATGGTAAAGAAACTGACTATGTTCCTGAAAGGACATCAGAGAGAATAAATCTTAAGGATTATAATTATTTGAATATTATAAAAGAGGGAATGCGTATGGTTTCATTAGATGACAGTGCAAAACCATATCAAAAATTCCCAGTACAGGTTGGAAGCAAGACTGGTACTGCACAAAATCAAGGAATAAATCCTGATACAGGAAAATCATATGATGATTTTGCATGGTATGTAGCATTTGCACCTTATGATGATCCTCAAATTGCAGTTGCTTGTGTTTTGTTTGAGGGTGGTTCAGGACGTTATCCGATTCCTATAGTAAGAGAAGTAATTGGCGAGTATCTTGAATTAAAGAATGAACAATAAGAACCGTAGGAGAATGATTATGGGAAAGGTTATTGCAGTTTCTTCACAGAAAGAGACAATAGGAAAAACTATTATTAGTATAAAATCTGGGGTTAAGTTTTCTCAAATAGGCAAAAGTGTTTTGTTGATGGATTTTTCAACCGGAAAAAAGAAAATGTCAGAATACCTTAATGTTAATGAAAATATAATTTATGATATAAAGGATGTTCTTGATTTAACCTGTTCTCTTGACTTAGCCGTAATAGAAATTAAAGAAGGTTTGTCTCTTCTTCCTTGTCCAAGAATTAATAATAAGCTTGGAAAAATAAAAAAAGAATCTTTTAATAATATTATAAATGATGCTAAGAAACATTATGAAGTAGTTATTTTAGATATTGATAAAATACAGTTTAGCCATATAGATTTTAGTATATTAGATAATATAGTAATTGTTAATAACAATGATTTCTCGTGTATAAAAGAAATAAATACTGACAAGTTAATTGCTGAAAAAAATAAATTCAACAATATTCACGTGATAATTAATCAATATAATAAAAGAAATGCTGCAAAAGGCACTATGATGAAGTTGAATGATATAAAAAAATTATCAGATTTAGCAATTCAATCAACAATTGAATATAGTGATAAGTACAGCCAAGCAGACATTGATTTTCTTTTTAACACTGTGGATGATTCGTTTAACAAAGCAATAGATAATATTATTAAAAATATATAGGCAGTTGATAAACAATTTGAATCCTTTGCATAAGCAAAGGATTTTATTATTTTAGTAATAAAGCTTGTAACATTTTAATAAAATATAGGGAAGGGGTGGGTGAGATGAATAAATTAACAAGGAAAAAAATCAATATAACCAGAAAAGAAAACATGAATAGAAAATTAGCAATCCAGGTAGTATTTAGCATTGTATTAGTTTCTGCTGTTATTTTTACTAAACAATTAGATACGGATTTATCTAAACAATTTTTAAATGCTACAAATGAAGTAATGACAGAAAGCTTTAATCCAAAAGAAACAGGAAATGCTATTAGAGAATTTTTTATTGGGATTAAAGAAAAAATACCGTTTATGTCAAAAGACAACAACGAATACGTAGCACCGGTAAGTGGTAAAATTTATCAAAATTATGGAATGATAAAAGGAGAAGATAATTCGTTTTATAATCATGGATTAGATATTATATCAAATACTCAATCAATAAGATCTATGTCAAGTGGTAAAGTAACACAGATAGGTAATAATGACAAATTATCAAATTATGTTGTTATTGAAGATGGGGACAGATTAATTATTTATAGTCAAATTCATCAAAGCTTTGTTAAGGAAGGCGACAGAGTTTCTAAAGGTGATATTATAGGAGCTTTAAATGAAGAAAATATGAATCTTCATATTGAAGTATGGGAAGATGGCGAATCATTAAATCCTGCTAAATTATTTAAAATTAACTGATGGATAAATGCACCTGTTAATAGCTTTAGCAGTACACGAAACAGCACATATGCTTTCTGCTGTATTGTTAAAAATTAAGTTTCATAAAGTTAAAATAACTATATTTGGATTTAATTTAAATGCTGACACGGAAAATTTGCTATTTGCAAAAAAAATTATATTGTTCTTAGCGGGGCCATTTATTAATTTATGCTTATACTTTATATTTGTAGATACGCTTTATGAAAGCTTTGCAAATGCAAATATTTTTCTCTGTATAGTGAATATGATTCCCATTGTTCCGCTTGATGGAGGTAATATATGTAAATCAATTTTAGAAATATTCTTGGATCTAAATTCGGTATGTCGTTATATGATAATGACTAATACGTTTTTTATTGTTTGTTTTATGGTAATTATTTATATATATAAGAATTATCTATATTTTTTATTAATAATGATGGCGCTTAAAGGTATACTTGAAGAAAACAGGTGTTTAATTGAAAAAAGTATTAGAAATAATTATACTGTTATGAGAATAAGAAATAGAAAATAAAGATATATGTATAATATTTTTTATAAAAAAAGATTGAAAAATTCTTAAAATAGGTTATAATAGAAATACATTTGTAAATGAGAATTTATAAATGCCTCTTAAATTTTTTGCCTCAAGCCGTGGATAGTATCCACGGCTTGCCCTTTTATCGAGACCTAACCCCATAAAATTGTAAAAACTACAACAAAAAAACATACAACAAATATAATTATGAAAATATGACATTTAATAAATTCATAAGCCCTATATAACATAAAAATTCCCCCTATATTATTATATGTGGGGAATTTATTTTATTTACTATTTAATGCGGTTGGGGGGATTTGAACCCCCACGAATATACATTCGCTAGCCCCTCAAGCTAGTGCGTCTGCCGTTCCGCCACAACCGCAAGTTGCTTAATTATTATAAGGGAATAAACGATATTTGTAAAGAAAATTCTATAAACAAAATAATGGTATAAATTGTAAAGCGACTTTAATAATTCTTGTAAAAGTAATGCTTCTATATTATAATTAAATAAAAATAAATGTACGAGGTGGGATATGCAAGGAGCTATTTTAAAATCTTTTACATTAGAGAACAGTGGAGGTAATGGTGCAGGCGTAATTTTGCTTGATAAAGATTTAACAAGCGAAAAGAAACAAAAAATAGCATCAGACATAGGTTTATCAGAAACAGCTTTTATTTTGATCGATGATGATGAGAACTTTCGTGTTAGTTTTTATACACCAGTATGTGAAGTAGATTTGTGTGGCCATGCAACAATTGCAGCGTTTTTCTATCTTGGGTTGAAAGGTTTTATTAAAGGCTATGATGAATCAAAAAAGGTTTACCAACATACTAAGTTAGGGAAACTTGAAATCGATGCTGTTTTTAAGGGTAGTAACATTGATTATGTTTTGATGCAACAGCATACTCCACAAATATTTGATGAACTTATTAACGATGATAAATTGAGTATAGCAAAATCTTTAAATACAGACTTTGAGAATATTTGCTTGAAGGATTATATAATTGAGCCAACTATAGTATCTACAGGATTAAAAGATATCATTATTCCTGTTAAATCAAGAGAAGTATTAAACAATCTTAATGTGAATATGAAATATATAAATGACTTATCTCATATATATGATGTAGTGGGATATCATGTATATACAATTGAGAATAATCAAATTTATGCAAGAAACTTTGCACCAAGAGTGGGCATAGATGAGGAATGTGCCACTGGAACGTCTAACGGAGCTTTAGGTTTCCTTTTACGAAGCAAAAATATAATCTCTAATGAAATAACAGTTATTCAGGGAGAATCTATGAATGAAGCAAGCCAAATATATGTTAAAGTGCAAAATTGCAACAGCACATATGACGTGCGAGTAGGCGGTAAAGCATCAATTATTAATAATTTATAGTAAGGTGGGATTTTATGAAGATTAATGAGATAAAAGAAATAGTAAATGCTGAAATTGTTACAGATTTCAGTAATGATAATACTGATATAAAATATGGATTCGCAAGTGATTTAATGAGTGATGTTTTAGCTTTGGTAAAAAACGATTCCCTACTTATTACAGGATTAAATAATACACAGGTGATTAGGACGGCAGAAATGGTGGATTTGTCAACAGTATTATTTGTAAGAGGTAAAAAGCCTTGCAAAGATGTTATTAATTTAGCTAAAGAAAATTCGGTGACTGTTCTTTCAACAGAATATACAATGTTTAAAGCTTGTAGCTTATTGGCAATGAACGGCATGAAAGGAATTGAATCAGATGACTGAAAAATTTCTCATAAGGTATAGCTATAATATAATTGCAAATGACTTCATAGCAGCCGGTAAAGGTTCAAGTGCCATTAAAAACATATTAAAATCAATGGGAATAGAGTCTAATATCATAAGAAGAATAGCAATCGTTTCATATGAAGCGGAGATGAATATAGTGATACATTCTTATGGTGGAATGCTACATTGCGATTTATATGAAGATAAAATAGATATAGTTACTGAAGATACAGGTCCAGGTATAAAGAATATTGAGTTAGCTATGACTGAAGGTTATTCTACTGCGCCGGAAAGAGTAAGAGAGCTAGGATTTGGAGCAGGAATGGGATTGCCAAACATGAAAAAGTATTCTGACGAATTTAATATTACTTCGAGCAGTAAAGGAACAAATATCAAAATTACGCTATTATTGTAGGAGGTAAACATGAATTTTTCTATAATGTTTGATAAGGAAAAGTGTAAGGGTTGTACTAACTGTATGAAAAGATGCCCTACTCAAGCCATAAGGTTAATTGACGAAAAGGCATATATAAACAACTCCAAATGCATTCACTGTGGTGAATGTGTAAAAATATGTCCATATGGTGCATATTCTCCTGAATCAATCGAATGGAATGATGAAATGCATCACTCTCCTTATAAGTGCAAAATAGCTATAGTATCAACACCAACTTATGGTCAATTTCCAAAAGGAACAAGTATTTGCAACGTGCAAAATTCAATTAAAAAACTTGGATTTGATTTTGTATATGATGCAAGTTGGTCCGCTGAATTGGTTTCAAAAGCAATAAATAGAAAAGTAAACGAAGTAAAAGACGTTAGACCATTTATTTCTACTAATTGTCCGGCTGCGGTTAGATTAATAAAAAACAGATATCCTTCATTAATGGATAATTTAATATACATTAAAGAACCTATGGTTATAGGTGCAATGCTTGCCAGAGAAAAAATAAAAAAAGAATCTAATTTAAAGGATGAGGAAATAGGAGTATTTTATATTTCTCCTTGTCCGGCAAAATTGCTTGCTGTTACAGATCCTATTGGTGATTATCAATCATCAGTAGACTGGGTAATTCCGCTTAATACAATATTTGGCGATTTGTATAGAGAAATTAATAGAGGTGATATTGAATGCTCTTATCCATCGATTAATGGATTAAAATGGGGTGTTGCAGGGGGTCAAGCTGAATCCTCCGGACTCACTAATTATATTGCAGTTCATGGTATGGAAAACATAATACAATTGTTAGATGAAATCGAGAATGGAAATTTAAATAATGTTGATTATGTAGAAGCATTAGCATGTGTAGAAGGTTGTGTTGGAGGTTCCTTCAATGTTGTAAATCCTTATGTTGCTAAGAACAACTTGGAGTATTTCATACATAATGTTGATGATTTTAATATTGAAGATTTAGATAAATTTGACGAAATGTATGATACAGGCATTTTTAAATTTAAACTTAAGGAAGAAGATAATCCAATTAAATTTAATATGAAAGAAGCAGTTATCAGAAATGAAAAAATAATGGAGATTAATGCTACATTACCAGGATTAGATTGTGGTTCATGTGGAGCTCCAACGTGCTATGCACATGCAGAAGATGTTTATAATAAACAATCGGAATTATATGATTGCATAATTTTAAGAGCGAAAAATAAATAACCGTATGGAATGATCTCTGTGTTGTTCCGGAATAAAGGAGGATTTATGAAAATAACAGATTTTTGCAGCAAACTGAACCTTGAGCCTTTATATGAAACAGGAAATGACATGTTAGTGGACGGGGTGTATATCGGAGATTTACTAAGTATAGTAATGGCTAAAGCAAAGAAAAATTATATATGGATTACAATTCAAACTCACATTAACGTTATAGCAGTTGCTGAACTTATAGACTTATCTTGTGTGATTGTGGTTGAAAATATGGATGTTGAGGAGGAGACATTAACAAAAGCAAAAGAGCTTAATATTCCAGTGTTTAAAACTAAAGAAAGTGCTTACAATGTTGCTGCTAAATTATATGAGTTAGGAATAAAATGAAGTATTTTTATGATTTACATATTCATTCTGATTTATCTCCTTGTGGCCATAGGGATATGACACCTAATAATATTATAAACATGTCGTATATTAAAGGACTAAATATAATATCTGTCACAGACCATAATACTACGAGAAATCTACCTGCAGTAATAAAATCAAGTAATAATAAAATCAAAGTTATACCTGGTATTGAGGTTACAACAAAAGAAGAGGTTCATGTTTTATGTTATTTTAAGAATCTTAACGAAGCAATGCAATTTGGAGAAATTATATATTTATCATTAATAGACATTATGAATAATCCTAAATTATTTGGAGAACAAAACATATATAATGAAAATGATGAAATAATAGGGACTATTGATAAATTGTTATTAAGTGCAAGTAGTTATTCTCTTAGTGAAATTAATAGCATGGTAGAAGAATATCACGGGATTATGGTTCCTGCACATATTAATAAAAAATCTAACAGCATGCTAAATACACTTGGGTTTATTCCGGATAGCTTAAACATTAATTTTATAGAACTTTACGATGAGTTAGATATAAATGAAAAATATATGAAAAGATATAATGTTCTGAGAAATTCAGATGCTCATATATTGACAGATATATCTGAACCTATTAATTATATGGAACTTAAAAATGTAGATGGAGTGTTTGATTATTTACAAGCAAGCAGGTGATTCAAATTATAATTTGTTGTCAGTCGTTTATACTGTAATTGAAGATTGACAGGTTATTAACCTGTCAGGTAGGCTGCTAAAAACGATAGTTTTTAACAGCCTAATATATTAGGGAGGATAAATGAAAGAATTATCAATGCACATATTGGATATTGCTATGAACAGTATTAGCGCTAATGCTACTTTAATTGAAATTATTATTGAAGAAAGTAAGCAAAATAATTTAATAAAAATAATATTAAAGGATAATGGTCACGGTATGAGTGATGAAATGAAAAAAAATGTGGACAATCCTTTTTTTACTACTAGAACAACAAGAAAGGTAGGACTTGGTATCCCACTTTTAAAAGAAGCCTGTAAGAGAAGTAATGGTTATTTTTATATTAACTCGAAGTTAGGAGAAGGTACAGTAGTCGAATGTACTTTTGAAAGAGATCATATTGATCGAGCTCCTTTAGGAAATATGGGAGATACTATAATCACAATTATTAATTCACTTAACGATTGTGAATTATTATACAAATATATTAACGATGAAAGAACATTTACTCTAAGTACAATAGAGATAAGGAATATACTAAGCGGGGCTGATATAAGAAGCATAGATGTTCTAATTTGGATAAAGAAATACATCAATGAAAACATGGCAATTATGTCAATTTCTTAACAAACTAAAATATGGAATAAATATAGTTTGCTTGCTATTTAACAAATTTAATGATAAAATTTAATAAAATATTAAAAAAAGTGTTTAAAAATTGAATTGTTTCTGTTATAATCGATATGTTTGATTATTAAATAACTTTTTTATATAATAATTTATATAAAACAATTAAAACAAGAGGTGAAAAAATGAGCACAAAATTGTTTACATTTAAAGGCGGTGTACATCCTCCCACAAACAAGCATACTCAAAATGTGCCTATTGAAAATGCAGTTGATCCTAAAGTTGTTGTTATACCAATGTCACAACATATAGGAGCACCTTGCGACCCATTAGTAGCTGTTGGTGATACAGTGAAGGTAGGACAAAAAATAGGAGAGTCTAAGGCCTTTATGTCAGTGCCGGTGCATTCAAGCGTTTCCGGAACTGTAAAGAAAATTGAACCACATTACGTACCTGGGGGAGCAAAAGTAAATTGTATTGTTATTGAATCTGACGGCAATTTCGAAGTGCATGAATCTGTACAACCTAAGGGTAATGTAGAGGATCTTACTAAGGAACAAATTTTAGCGATCATTAAAGAAGCAGGTATGGCTGGTATGGGAGGAGCAACATTCCCAACACACGTTAAGTTAAGCCCACCACCAGACAAGCCAATTGATGTTTTGTTGGTAAACGGAGCTGAATGTGAACCATACTTAACTTGCGATCATAGAACAATGCTTGAGCAACCAGAGCTAATTGTTATAGGTATTAAAGCAATAAAGAAAGCTCTTGGAGTGGATAAAGCTTATATAGGTATTGAAAAAAATAAACCTGATGCAATTGAAACTATGCAAAAAGCAATAGCAAATGAAGAAGGTATAGAAGTAGCACCTTTGGAAGTTAAATATCCTCAAGGTGATGAAAAAAGATTAATTCAGGCAATAACTAATAGAGTTGTACCTTCAGGCGGACTTCCAATGGAAGTTGGTTGTGTAGTTGATAATATAGGCACAGTTGCAACTATAGGTAATGCTATTAAGACAGGTATGCCGTTAATACAAAGAGTTGTAACAGTATCAGGAAGTGCAGTTAATAATCCTAAAAACCTTTATGTTAGAATTGGTACATCATATAAAGATGTTATTGAACAATGTGGTGGATACAAAGAAGAACCAGGTAAAATAATAAGTGGTGGTCCTATGATGGGTATTGCGCAATTTTCTGATGAAGTACCTGTTGTTAAGGGAACATCAGGAATATTAGTGTTTACTAAAAAAGAGGCTAATCTTCCGGAAGCACAAAATTGTATTATGTGTGGAAGATGTTCTGAAATATGCCCAGTATATTTACAACCATATAGAATAAGCAGATATTCTATATTAAGAGATTTTGATAATGCTGATCAATTCCATGCAGCAGATTGTATTGAATGTGGTGGTTGTACGTATATTTGTCCAGCTAAAAGACCATTAAAAGAAACTATCAGTATTGCAAAAAAAGAAATTTTAGCAAGACGTAAAAAGGTTAAATAGGAGGAAATACAGATGGAAAATAGATTGATTGCTTCATCGTCACCACATATTAGAGACGCTGAATCAACTCAAAGTATAATGCTTGATGTAATTATAGCCTTATTACCGGCTTTAGTTGCAAGTGTGTTTTATTTTGGATTCAACTCAATGATATTAGTAATTTCAGCAGTTATATCCGCTGTAGTTACAGAAGCTATATGCCAAAAAATAATGAAAAGACCAGTTACAGTAGCAGATTTAAGTGCGGTTGTTACTGGAATATTATTAGCTTTTAACTTGCCATCAACAGCACCTTGGTGGGTAGCAGCTGTTGGTGCTGCATTTGCAATTGCAATTGTTAAGCAAATTTTTGGTGGTTTAGGATTTAACTTTATGAACCCGGCTTTGGCTGGTAGAGCATTTTTAGTTGCTTCATGGTCATCATATATAACAGGTGGTTTCATAGATCCAGCTACTGATGCAGTTGCTTCAGCAACACCATTAGCTATTATAAAAGGTTCTGCATCAGGTCAACTTCCTTCAATAGGTAATATGTTGCTTGGAGGAATACCTGGAGTTTTAGGTGAAACATCAGCAATACTAATTATTTTAGGCGGAATTTATTTAATATATAGAGGAACAATAAAGTGGATAATCCCTGTTGTTTATATTGGAACAGTTGCATTAATAGCTTTATTAACTGATGGGGCATCTATGGTTGCTTATCATTTATTAGGTGGTGGATTAATGTTGGGAGCATTCTTTATGGCTACTGACTATGCTACAAGCCCTATCACAGATAAAGGTAAAGTAATATATGCAATTGGTGCAGGTGTTCTTACAATGCTTATTAGGAAAATAGGGGGATACCCTGAAGGAGTATCTTATTCTATATTACTTATGAACATTATAACACCAATGTTAAACAAATATAATGTTCCTAAAGTATTTGGTGTAGCAGGAGGTAAGAATGAAAAATAATATAGTTAAATTAGGTGGAATTCTATGCTTAATTTCAGCTATTGCTGGTGGGGTATTAGCTTTTACTAATGACTTTACAAAAGATAAAATAGCAGAAGTTGAATTGAAGGCAAGCTTAGATCCTGCAGTATTAGCGCAAGTTATGCCTGGTTCTGATACATTTGTACCTTATGAAGATGCAGATTTAATAAATACAATAAAATCAGAAAATGCAAAATTTATAGATTTAATGACTCCTATTGACGCTTCAGGAAATTCAATGGGTTATGCAATAAAAACATTAAGTACTGTTTCAGGATTCGGTGGAGATATTGAAATATTTGTAGGTGTTTCCCCTGAAGGAAAGGTAACAGGTATTGCTGTAACTCAAATATCAGAAACAGCAGGTCTTGGTACAAAAGTTACTGAACCTAACTTTAAAGATCAGTTTACTGGAAAAGATTTAAATGCTGAATTAAGTGAAAGTGATGTTAGTATGGTATCTGGAGCAACAGTATCATCTAAATCGTTTATAAGTGCAGTAAATAATGCTGTTAACATTTATAGTCAATATTTGAATAAATAGGAGGTAGTGATGAATAATTTAAATGTATTTAAAAATGGTCTTTTAAAAGAAAATCCTATTTTTGTTCAATTGCTTGGTATGTGTTCGGCATTGGCTATAACAACATCAGCGTTTAACGGAATAGGTATGGGTGTGGCTGTTACAGCAGTATTGGTTGGTTCAAATGCAGTTATATCTATATTACGTAAAGTAATACCAGATGAAGTAAGAATACCTGCATTTATAATAATAATAGCAACATTTGTTACAATTATAGATTTATTAATGCATGCTTACGTTTATGAATTATATAAAGCATTAGGTGTGTTTATACCTTTAATAGTTGTTAACTGTATAATATTAGGAAGAGCTGAATCATTTGCTTATAAAGAAGGTCTGTTACCATCAATCATAGATGGCTTTGGAATGGGCGTTGGATATACATTTGCTATAACTGTTTTAAGTATGATAAGAGAGCTTATAGGAAGTGGTACAATTTTTGGATTCCAAATAATGGGAGAATGGTATCAACCTGTTACCATAGTGGTACAGCCTCCTGGAGCATTTATAGCATTAGGTTTGCTCATAGGTCTTGTTAATTTCCTAACAAGAAAAAAGAAAGCTTAGGAGGTATGGGAAATGGAATTATTTAGTTTATTTATAACATCATTTATAGTAAACAATATTTTATTTATGCAGTTCTTGGGAGTTTGTCCGTTTCTAGGTGTTTCAAAGAAAGTTGATACATCTGTAGGAATGGGTATAGCAGTAATTTTCGTTATAACATTATCTGCTATAATAACTTTTATAGTTCAAAAAGCTATATTAGAACCATTTGGAATAGAATATTTACAAACAATAGCTTTTATTTTAATTATTGCAGCATTGGTACAATTCGTAGAAATGTTTCTTAAAAAGTCAAGTCCAGGACTTTATCAAGCTCTAGGTGTGTATCTTCCTTTAATAACAACAAATTGTGCTGTTTTAGGGGTTGTAATAATCAATATAACAAAGGAATATGACTTCATACAAGCAATTGTAAACTCTGTTGGTACTTCCGCAGGATTTTTGTTAGCAATTGTATTATTTGCAGGAGTTAGAGAAAAGATTGATACTGCAGATGTTCCTGAATCTTTAAAAGGTTCATCTATAGCTTTAGTAGCTGCAGGTTTAATGTCTATTGCATTCCTTGGTTTTTCAGGACTTAAGATATAGGAGGAGAAACAGATTATGATGATTGTTAAAGCAGTTGGGGTTTTAGGAGGCTTAGGTGTTTTATCAGGAGCATTATTGGCCGTAGCTTCAAAAGTGTTTCATGTTCCAGTTGACCCCAAGATAACAGAAGTAAGAAACATACTTCCAGGTGCAAACTGTGGTGCGTGTGGATTTCCAGGCTGTGATGGTCTAGCAAAAGCAATAGCTGAAGGAAAAGCACCGGTAAATGCATGTCCTGTTGCAAATAAAGAAAAACATGATCAAATTGCAGCTGTTATGGGAACAACTGCAGGTGAAACAGAAAAACAAGTAGCTCATGTTATATGCCAAGGCTGTGACAGCGTGGCTAAAAAGAAATATAACTTTGAAGGCGTTAAGGATTGTAAAGCAGCAACAGCAATTCAAGGCGGAGACAAAGCATGTGATAAAGGTTGTGTAGGCTATGGTAACTGTAAGGTAGTATGTCAATTTGATGCTATTGAAATTGTAGATGGCTTAGCAATAATAGATAAAGAAAAATGTACAGCTTGTGGTTTATGTGTTGAGGAATGTCCAAAAGCAGTAATTACTTGGGTACCTTATAAGAACGATGTAGTTGTAGCATGTAATAACAGAGATTTTGGTAAAGCTGTTAAGGATGTTTGTTCAGTTGGATGTATAGCATGTAAAATATGTGAAAAGAATTGTGAATTTGATGCAATCCATGTAAATGACAACATTGCAAAGGTTGATTATGATAAATGTACACATTGTATGGTATGCGTACAAAAATGTCCTACTAAAGCAATTAGAGGCGACTTATCAGTTTTAGAAAGTAAATAAAGAAGGATTATATAAATATTAATGAGATTCTTCACTGTGCTTAGAATGATAGTTTCATTTTAAGTGTTAGGGAAGAATCTCTTCTTTTTTATGCTGATAATAATGTTATTTTTTTATGCTTTGACAAATAATATAATTGACACTATAATGAACTTGAATAATTAAAACATAAAAGAGGTTATAATGAAAACTTTAGAAACTATGGAAAAGGAAATTAGGGGAAAAACAATAGAGTTAAATTCTTTAATTAGGGATAAAACTTCATTGATTGTTGTTGACATGGTAGTAGGATTTGTACATTCTGGCATTATGTCTTCTCCAAGAGTAGCAGCTATAGTAAATAATATTGTTGAATTAAATAAACTAACATCTGGATTTAAAAAAGTTTTTTTTATTGATGCTCATGAAGTGGATGCTCAAGAATTTAATAGCTATCCATTACATTGTGTCAAGGGAACTCAGGAAGCAGATTTAATACCTGAGTTAAAAACTAACTACTCAGATAATCCTAATACTACATATGTAAATAAAAACAGTACAAATGGTTTTGTTAGCGGTGAATTTCAAACATGGCTAAAAAAACATGAAGATCAAGTGGATAACTATATAATTGTTGGATGTGTTACAGATATATGTATAATGCAGATTGCTTTAAGTTTAAAAGCTTATTTTAATGAAAACAATAAAAACAAACGAATTATTGTGCCTATAAATTCAGTTGAAACATATGACGGTGATAGTCATGATGGTGATTTGATGAATTTGTTTGCATTGTATAACATGCATATAAATGGAATTGAAATTGTTGAAAATATTAAATAGCAGGAGACATAAATGTATAATAATTTAGGAGACAGAAAACTGTCAATGCTGATGGATTTCTATGAACTTACCATGGCAAATGGATATTTTGCCAACGGCATGAAGGATGATATAGTTTACTTTGATATGTTTTTTAGAAAAAATCCTGATAGAGCGGGATTTTCAATAGTAGCAGGATTAGCACAAGTTATTCAGTATATTAAAGAGTTGAAATTTGATGATGAAGATATAGAATTTCTTAGAAGTAAAAATCAATTTAAAGAAGAATTTTTAAATTATTTAAAGAATTTTAAATTTTCCGGTGATATATATGCTATACCTGAAGGAACTCCAGTATTTCCTGGTGAGCCTTTATTGACAGTTAGAGCAAAAGCAATCGATGCTCAGTTAATTGAAACAATGCTTTTAGTTACAATCAACCATCAAAGTCTTATTGCTACTAAAGCAAATCGTATTGTAAGAGCAGCAAAAGGAAAACCGATTATGGAATTTGGAGCAAGAAGGAGCCAGGGCTATGATGGGGCTATTTATGGTGCAAGAGCTGCCTACATAGGTGGAGTTGTTGGAACTGCGACTACAATTGCTGATGAGGTGTTTGGAGTACCATCTCTTGGAACAATGGCACATTCTTGGGTTCAAATGTTTGAAAGTGAATATGAATCATTTAAGGTTTATGCTGAAAATTATCCTGACAGCTGTGTATTGTTAATTGACACTTATAATGTAGTGAATAGCGGGATACCAAATGCTATTAAGGTTTCAAAGGAAATACTTGAGCCGATGGGAAAAAGATTAAAGGGTGTAAGAATAGATAGTGGTGATATTGCATACCTGAGTAAAAAGTGCAGACAAATGTTGGATGAAGCAGGTCTACATGATTGTAATATAGTAGCATCAAGCAGCTTAGACGAATTTATAATTACTGATTTATTGGACCAAGGTGCTAAGGTTGATTCCTTTGGAGTTGGGGAAAGATTAATTACTGCTAAATCAGAGCCTGTGTTTGGCTGCGTATATAAATTAGTAGCTATTGAAAAGGATGGCAAAATAATTCCTAAAATTAAAATATCAGAAAATGAAGAAAAAATTACTAACCCTGGATATAAAAAGGTATGGCGCTTATATGATAGAGATACAAATAGTCCGATTGCAGACGTAATAACTTTGTCTCATGAAGTAATTGATGATACAAAACCTTATACTATATTCGATGAAATACACGTATGGAAAAAGAAAAGAGTAACAAATTTCTATGCTAAAAATTTACAGATTCCTATTTTTATAAATGGGGAATGTGTATACGAAAGCAGAAATATCCATGAAATTAAAGAGTATTGTAGGAGCCAGGTAGATAACTTGTGGAATGAGGTAAAGAGATTTATAAATCCACATAGTTATTATGTAGACCTTTCGCCAGAGCTTTGGAATACTAAACAAAATCTAATAAGTCATTATAGTTTTAAAGATTTAAAATAAGATTAGAGGCCGCTGAAGTTTTTCAGCAGCCTCTTTTTATGCAGAATAATTATCGAAATACCCTTGTATATAAATGATAGGAGTTCCTTTATCACCACTACCTGATGTTAAGTCACATAACGAACCAATTAAGTCAGTTAATCTTCTTGGTGTTGTTCCTTGTGATTCCATGCTATTCTTTAAATTGCTATCTTTGTTTTCTATAGATTTAGTTATGGCTGCTTTTAATTCTTCTCCGCATAAGTCTTTAAACTGATTATCAGCAAGGTATTTTAATTTCAGTTCGTTAGGTGTTCCTGACAGACCATCTGTATATCCAGGTGATACTACAGGATCTGCAAGCTCCCAAATTTTACCTACAGGATCCTTAAATGCTCCATCTCCATAAACCATTACTTCTATATTTTTACCTGTTTCTTTTAAAAGTTGGTTTTGGATTTTGTCAACTAAACTTTTGCAATCTCTAGGGAATAATTTTACAGAATCTTCAGTTGCTTTATTTGAACCTAACAAGCCATATTCCTCGTTATATCCGCTTCCATTTACTGATGATGTTAATATGTCATCTAATCCATAGACAATTCTCGCGCCTGCATTTTTAAGTAATCTTTTACTTCTTTGTCTGGTATGAATATCGCAGGTTATAATAGAATCAGTATAATTTAATATACTAACAGGATAATTTGCCATAATAACTTCTACTTCAGCTCCGCATTCTCTAATTATATCTGAATAATATTTAATATAATCTACTCCGGTAAATATGTGTTTTGTGTTTTTAAAATGACTTCTAAACTCTTTTTCTGTAAGTATATCAGTCCATGGATTAATTCCTGCAGCATCAAGATCATCATAGTCAACAAATGAATTTCCAACTTCGTCTGAAGGATAGCTTAATTGTATATAAACTTTTTTAAATGATTTAGCTATTCCTTTTAAGCATATAGCAAATCTATTTCTACTTAATATCGGGAAAATTATACCGATTGTATCACAATCAAATTTTTCTTTTACGCTTAATGAGATATCATCTATACTGGCGTAATTGCCTTGGCTTCTTGCTACTACGGATTCTGTTATTGCTAATATATCTCTATCTTTTAACGAAAAGCCATCTGCTTTCGAAGCATTTAATATTGAATTAACTGCTATTTGAGCTATATCATCACCATTTTTGATAATAGGAGCTCTTATGCCTCTTACAACAGTTCCGACCATTCTATCCATTTTATTCTCCTTAAATATTTATTTAAAAATTTCTCCTTGTATATTATAATACATTTAAACACTTAAGTAAAATTCTTTTTGAATAAAATTATTTGGAGGCCATTTATGAATTTCCCCAAAATAGGAATGCGAAATATAAAAACATCAACATCTGTATTCCTTTGCTTATTACTTTTTCAACTATTTAACAGAGATAATGCATTAATGGCATGTATTGCAGCAGTTATTTGCATGCAAAATACAGTTGTGGATTCATTTAAAAAAGGTAGAGAAAGAGTAGTGGGTACAGTTATAGGAGGTATTGCAGGAGCTTTTATACTCTTTATTATAAATACTTATGGTCATGAAAATATATTAATTTTTATTATACCTATTGGTATAATAATTTTAATTGAAATATGCGTAGCGGTAGACATGAAGAACTCCGTTGTTATTTGTTGTGTTGTTTATTTAGGTTTATTAACATCAAGTAATCACGAAGGTGGCTATATTGTGTATACAATTAACAGAATCTTTGATACATCTTTTGGAATTGTAATTGCACTTTTAGTAAATAAATATATGAATATACCGGATAGAATAAAAACAGCTTTAAAAATGCAAAAAAACGCCTTAAATGATGAAACACACGTTGATGATGAGATACAGTAA
>JAEZGU010000120.1 GCA_023416855.1 Bacillota bacterium | reverse complement strand
GCTGTTAAATGCTGATGCACTTGGAGCCGATAGTGTAATATTGGATTTAGAGGATGCTGTTTCTCCGGCAGAAATGGACTCAGCTCGAATTTTAGTAAGATATGCATTAAAGTATCTTGACTATAATAATTGTGAAATAATTATTAGAATTAACTCTATCGATAGTGAATTTTGGAAAAGTGACTTAGAAGAGATTATTCCTCTTCAACCTCACCTGATTATGCCTCCAAAGATAAGCACAGCCAAGGATGTTCAAATTGTTGCTGATTTCATGAAAGAAGTGGAAGAAAAGCATGGTATAAAAAGTCCCATAGGTATCATTCCATTAATAGAAACAGCACTTGGTGTTGAAAATAGCTTTGAAATATCAAAGGCTTCTGACAGAGTAAAAGCAATATTCTTGGGCGCAGAAGATTTGACAGCAGATTTAAGATGTAAAAGAACTAAAAAAGGTGATGAAATTTTCTATAGTAGAGGAAGAGTCGTTGTGGCTGCAAGAGCTGCAAACATAGATGCATATGATACACCATTTACTGATGTTGAAGATGAAGAAGGTTTAAGAGAGGATGCATTATTTGCCAAATCTCTAGGATTCACAGGAAAAGCAGCAATATCACCAAGACATGTTATGACTATAAATGAGGTATTTAGCCCAACAATTGAAGATATAGAATATGCCAGAGAAGTAATGGAAATAATCAGAGTTGCAAAGGAACAAGGAAAAGGTGCGATTTCACTTCACGGAAAAATGATTGATGCTCCAATAGTTGCAAGAGCAAAACAAACATTGGATATGGCTGAAGCATTAGGAGGTGTAATTAATGAGTAAGGTTGTAAATTCAATTAAAGAAGCAATTAAGCTTTGTGGTTTAAAGGAAGGAATGAGAATATCTTTTCATCACCATTTGAGAAATGGAGACCATGTTATAAACATGGTATTAGATGAAATAGCAAATATGGGCTACAAAGATATTACGGTTAATGCAAGCTCTGTTTTTGATATACATGCTCCAATTTTAAATCATATAAAAAACGATGTAGTTACAGCTCTTGAAGTAAATTATATGGGCGGTGTAGTAGGAAGAGAAATATCAAAGGGTATAATGAATAAACCTGTAGATTTTAGAAGTCATGGTGGAAGACCAAGTGATATTGAATCAGGAAAAACTCCAATTGATATAGCTTTTATTGCAGCACCAACATCTGACAATATGGGAAACTGCACCGGAAAATACGGTAAATCAGCATGTGGCTCTTTAGGCTATGCGTTTGTTGATGCAATGCATGCTAAAAAGGTTGTTATAATAACAGATAATTTAGTAGAGTATCCTTTGTATGATTTTTCTATATCAGAAACTTACGTTGATTATGTAGTATCTGTTGACAAAATAGGAGATCCAACAGGTATAGTTTCAGGCACAACAAAAATAACAAGAGATCCTGTTGGTTTAATGATGGCATCATATGCCACAAGGGTTATACAACATTCGGGATTATTGAAAGACGGTTTTTCATTTCAAACAGGTGCTGGAGGTGCTTCATTAGCAGTTGCAAAGTATTTAAAAGAACTAATGCTTAAAGAAAATATCAAGGGAAGCTTTGGTATGGGAGGCATAACAGCTTACTTAGTAGATATGCTTGAAGCAGGATGCTTTGAAACGCTTATGGATGTTCAATGCTTTGATTTAAAAGCGGTTGAATCTATTAGAGAAAACAAAAGGCACAGAGAGGTTACAGCATCTCATTATGCAAGCCCTTTAGCAAAAAGTGCCATTGTAAATAATTTAGACGTAGTTATTTTAGGTGCAACTCAAATCGATACAGATTTCAATGTAAATGTTCATACAGATTCAAATGGATACATTATGGGTGGTTCAGGAGGACACAGCGACACAGCAGCAGGAGCTAAACTTACAATGGTTGTGGCACCTCTTACACGAGCAAGATTATCACTAATAGTAGATAGGGCTCTATGTATTTCCACTCCGGGGAAAACAGTGGATGTTTTAGTTACACAAAGAGGCATTGCTGTTAATCCCCTTAGACAAGATTTAATTGAAAGATTAAGAGAAGCAAAACTTCCTGTAATGGATATAAATGAATTGAAGCAAGTTGCCGAAAAAATTACAGGAATACCTAAGAATGTACAATTAGGCAGCAAGGTAGTTGGCAATGTTATATATCGTGATGGTACTATAATAGATACAATAAAATCCGTTAAATAGGTGTTTTTATGTTTTATGAAGAGTATGGATACCCAATGAAGGGTAGCAAGTTGCAAAAGTTAATAGATTTTCTAAGCGCAGAAAACTTAACCTATGATGAAGGTATTGAGTTTACTGTTAATTTTGTTGACTCAAAAGGAAAAATAGCTGCAACAGGCTCATTGGAGGGCAAAATATTAAAATGCATTGCAGTTTCAAATACTTATCAAGGTGAAGGCTTAGCTGCTAAAGTAATAACGAGCTTAACATCTCATGCATTATCAAAAGGACATGATCATTTGTTCCTATTTACTAAGCCGGAAAATTTAAATATCTTTAGCGATTTAGGATTTTATACTATTGCAAAAACTTTAGATGCTGTGTTGATGGAGAATAGAAAAAACGGGATTTCGGAGTATGTTAATACTCTGAAACCCCAAAATTTATACAAGGATATAGGTGCAATAATTTTAAACTGTAATCCTTTTACAAACGGACATCTTTATTTAATAGAGACAGCAGCAAAACGGTGCGAATTTTTGCATCTTTTTGTAGTTTCAGAAGATAAAAGCATATTTCCTGCTCATATAAGATATAAGTTAGTTGAAAAGGGAGTAGAACATTTAAATAATGTGGTTGTACACCCAACTTCTGATTATTTAATTTCTTCTGCTACTTTTCCAACATATTTTATAAAGGATAAGTTTAAAGCAGGTAATATAAATTGTTTGTTGGATTTAGAAATATTCGGCGAGTATTTTGCAAAAATATTAAATATTGATAAAAGATTTGTAGGAACAGAACCATTTGATAAAGTAACAGCAGAGTATAACTCAGAAATGAAAAGAGTTCTCAGCAAATATGGTATAGAGGTTATTGAAATACAACGTCTACAAGCAAATGATGAAGTAATCAGCGCATCATTGGTAAGAAAACTAATGGTTGAAGGTGATTTTGGCAAAATAAAAACTATGGTTCCGAAAGTAACATATGATTTCTTAATATCAGATGAAGGAATAAAAATTAAAGAGAAGCTTAGGGAGCAAATTACATGATTACTCTAAATGAAATTCTTGAAGCAAGAGAAAATAGAGCTAAAATTCAAAGAGATATAATAGAAAAGTATAATGAAACTCTCATTTCATTTACTCTAAATATTCCGGGCAATATTAAGGTATTCCCTTTAACCATAAAAGCATATAATGAGGCTGTTAAGTTAATTACAAACCAATTAAAAAGATATCATTTACCTATAATTTATAAAGCTGAAACAAAGGCTAAGACAGGGTATGAAGGCTATTTTGTAGTAAAAGAAAATCCTATAAAAATTAAAAAAATGATGGTTGATATAGAAAATTCCTGTGAATTAGGAAGGATTTTTGATATTGATGTGTTAGATAATAAATGTAATAAAGTTAGCAGACACCATGTAGATGAGGCTGAAAGAAAGTGTCTTATATGTGGTGATAATGGACATGCGTGCTCAAGAAGTAAAAAACACACTATAGAAGAGTTGCATAAAAAGGTTTCACAAATAATAGAAGATTATTTTATTAATAAATTTGTTAACAAATGTGTTTCGTGTGCTTGTAGAGCATTGTTATACGAAGTATGTGTAACTCCCAAGCCCGGTTTGGTAGATAGAAACAATACCGGTTCACATAAGGATATGGATATTTTCACCTTTATTGACAGCACAACAGTGTTGACTCCATACTTTAGAGATTTAGTTTTGGTAGGAATTAAATACTATGATGAAGACCTTAATAAAATATTCGAAAAAATCAGATATTTAGGTATGCTTGCAGAAGATGAAATGCTCATGATTACAAAAGATGTTAATACTCATAAAGGCTTAATTTTCTCATTAGGCATTATATGCGTAGCATTAGGATATTTATATAAAAACAATAAAGAAATAGAAACTGATAGTATTTTAGCTGTTTCTAAAGAAATGACATCAAAAATAAATGAAGACTTTAAAGGAATAACAATAGAAAATGCCAAAACATTTGGAGAAAAGCAATATGCTGCTTATGGTTTAACAGGCATTAGAGGTGAGGTAGTTAGTGGATTTACATCAGTAAAAAATTATGGGTTACCCATATTGAAGTATTTAATACATAAAGGCTATTCTTTAAACCATGCAAGTTCATTAACTTTGCTTAATTTAATTGCTAATGTTCAAGATACAAATATAGTTGCAAGATCTAATTTTGAAACTTTAAAAGCAGTACAATTGCAAATAAAAAAGTTAAATGGCCGTAAAGGTATTGAAAATAT
>JAEZGU010000090.1 GCA_023416855.1 Bacillota bacterium | reverse complement strand
CTACTAACTAACGCTTCAATTTCTTCAGAATGCGTAATTCCTTCGAATATTCCCATATCGCTAATCCTTCCTATGTATATTATTTCAGTATCTATCATCATGATTCCAAACGAAATACTGATTTTATCGACAACAAATCTGACCACATAACCCTACGTCATTTTTTCGTTTTATCGCCTTTGATACATTTGCACAAAGTAATTTTCACTCCGTATCGTAACTGCCTATCAGCAAGTACGAAATCAACCTGCGAAAAAGCCCGTAAAATAAAGTCTTTCACACTTTTATTTTTCTTTTCGTGACATCAATACTACCGTCTCAACATGCGATGAATTAGGAAATTTAGTAGCATTTTGATTATTCTTAAATAATTTACTATATTTTCAATGAATTTTACAAATTATATTTTTGTTTTGATTAATTCTAATTAATCTTACACTGCAAAAATTTGCCCGAGATTTGCCCTGGGCAAATTTAAAAACATATGCATTCATAATCAATAAATATACAAAAAATTATATATGTTATTTGCAAAACATTGTAATATTTACACTAAATATCAATATTAGGCACATTTATTGTGATACTAAAATATTATTAAATTTCCTTTTACATATTTAACACATATAAACTGTTTAATGCCCTAGTGTATGCTACATATGTTTCATTATCGTTCATCTTGTTAGGTAATACAAATACTTGTTCAAACTCTAGTCCCTTAGCCAAACTTATTGGAATAACATTTAAAAATCCTCTTTTAACTTCACAATCGTCATCATAGATAACATTTATTTTTTTAATAGATTCAAAATGAATTTGATTTTTTATCTTCTCATATAAATCAATATTTTTAACAATAAGCGCTATCCTATCATCTTCATTTAATTCGATTTCTGAGTTAATATTAATTATATCAAACTGTTTGACAGTGCCGTCAATTCCAATTGGCATCATTTTCATATTAAACACTGAATTTGTATACTCTGTAATCTGACGAGCGTTTCTATAATTTTCATTTATGCTAAATGACATCCAATTATCATCTACAACATCTTCAAATTCATTTTCATTTAACCCTTTAGCATTTATACTTTGCTTAATATCACCAAATAGGTTGAAAATAGCGTTTGGAAAGACTTGTTTATATAATTCTAATTCAGTAAAAGCATAATCCTGAAATTCATCAATAAATATAAATGTACGTTTATTGTGCAGTCTACCGAATATTTCATTACAGCCTGTCAGATGCAAAAATACCTCAAATTCATAAATGTTTTCTACATCAATAAAATATTTGTTCTTTATATCAATAATTAATTGATTCATAATCTCCGAAAAATAATTCAAACTGTTTCCAGAAACAAATTCTTCATATCTATTAAGTTTTTCAAATGTTTTTTTATATTTATCCCAAAACTGCAATGAGCTATCAAATCTATTTTTTAAATAAGAAAACTTAGAAAATAAATTTTTATTTCCTGAATTTTTTTTCCCTAATACATTGAAATACCCGAAAACTTCATTAAAAATATTATTATCAACTGATATTTTTTTATCACTTTCATTACGAATTGTTTTGTCTGACATACTCCAATCTTTAATTAAAATCCTAAGTACTTCTCTTTTTCCTTCTAACGTAGTATCCTTTGTGTTTTCAGAAATAGATTTATCGATGTCTTTAATTTTTTCATAAGCATTTTCTATTGGCAACCTTGAAACTGCTTTTATCAAATTTTCATAGTACTTTAATAATGATTCACTCTTTCTATAAGCATCTGGAATACTATCGAATTTCACATCTTCTTCACAGAAAATTTTATACTCATTTAATAGTCTTGTTTTTACACCATCTAAGAAGCTATTCTTTCTTTTGTTGTCAGTTAAAATGATATCAGAAATCTCATTTTTAAATGCTTTTATAAAACTATCACTGTAGATAAGCTTAATGAACTCAGTATCTAAATATGTATTAGAATTGATCCTTTCAAAAGTATTATGGTTATATGTTTTATTTAGATCGTAGTACTTTTTTACTAAACTAGCATTAAATAACCCTATTGCTAATCTATTTGCTGAATTTACATTTAAAGTTCGTGATAATTCATCATTTTCTAGACTTAGTAACCTTGTAGGAGAAATGACATATATATCTTTAATATCAATATCTTTATTATTAAAAATCATATATGAAAGACGATGTAACATTATCATCGTCTTACCTGAGCCTGCACACCCTGATACAATCATACTTTTTGATTCTTCCGATGTAATTATATCATACTGATTTCGTTGAATTGTCTGTATGATATCATGTGTTTTTTTATCTCCTCTATTTGCGCTAATAATTTTTATTAGAAATTCATCTGAAATCACATTGTTTTCAACCTCGTAATGCCCATAGTCACCTTTTCTTGAATATTTATCATTAAATCCACAACAAATACCTGAAATAATATCAAAATCACGTACAAGAGAAAGGTTATACTTCTCATTTCCAACATAGATATTGTATTGATAGTATAAATTGCAGATTTTATCTCTCCAGTCAATTACTAAATCTTCAACAGCGTTCCTTCCTATATAGAATTTTAAATTCTCACCATGGTCAACTCGTGCAAAATAAGGATTATTTTTAATATTTTCCCATAGAGTCACTTCCTTAATAGCAACTTGATGTTTCTCATAAACTGATGAATCAAAGCTATCAGAGAAATCATTATAACCCCATTTAATGTAACGCACTTCTTCATTAGCACTTTTTAGAAATTTATCAGCCACTTCGCATACATCAGCAAAAAATTTCTGTTCTTCTAGATCTTCCTGTTTATTCTTTGAATTTTTTAAAAACTCTTCTCTTTTTATGAGTTTGTCCGTTTTTTTTACAAACAGATGCTTTCCAATTACATCATGATATACAAATGTCTTTGTCTCATTATTAAAACTTACAAGTATGTATTTATTTGTTGAATCAAAATCAACAAATACACCCTCTCCATAAACATCATGATAAAGATGTGTCTCATTTTTTTTAAATCCACCAACTGATAATTCGATTTCATTTATTTCTTCCAGTCTTGATTTTCCTTGAAAAATATTTTCTGGCTCTTGCTCTTTTATAATCTCAAACTGTTTTTCATACTTAGGCTCCTCAAAGTTAATACTATTGAAAACACTTTTGTTTTCTTGGGGATTAGTAACAAATAGTGTTTTACCTAATACAGACTTATCTCGTACAAATTTCTTGTTCTTATATTCGACATTTATTGTTTTTTCATTAATCTCGCTTACTATTACCTCTTCACCATCGCGAGTATATAACCTTTGACCAACTTCGATTCCTATCACAATATCATTTGATTTATTAGTTTTTATTCTGCCTTCTTCATTTAAAGGGTTTGAAATGAATAATGATTTACCCAAGACAGCCTTATCTCGCTCATATTTCTTGTTTTTATACTCAACAATTATTGTTTTTTCATTAACCTCTTGTATTATTATTCCTTCACCACTACTAGTAAATATCATTTGACCAACTTTAATTTTATTTTTATTATCATAGAAATTATTAGTTATTATTTTGGCATCTTCGTCATAAATTTCCATAACCACCCCATTAAATTTCCATATAAGAAACATTTTGGATTTAAATAAACACCTATAATAAACTGTAACTTAAACCGTATTATTTAAATCATGATATCTATATTTCCTTATATTATAAATTCAATTTTCAAATTATTGTTTTCTAAGTTTTTGTAATGTAAAAGAATCTGTTATAATTTAATATGGCAAACATTATACATTATATGATATTATAACATAAATATTTCCAATTTCATACAAAAATTGATAAAAATAAAAACAAACCATTAAATGTTCTGCCGAAAGAGTTTTCTTATAATTTTGAGTTTGAAAATGAAGAAGAATTTTTAAAATGGTACATAAAAAAAGAATTAGGAATGCAGGTGCATTATGGGAAAAAAGTGGTGGTGGATGGTTAGGTTATTATATATCTGACACCTGTAAAAGAAAAACCGTATTGGAAGCGCTGTATAAAAAAGGAGAACTATAACGATTTTATGTTTCGGGAATAAATGTTCCGTTCTATATTGCAAAAGAAGATGAAAAGTTTTTGGAACTTAAGTGAAAAAAGAAAAAAGTAAAGTCCTTGCACCACTTGATAATATGCTGTTGGGACAAAAATATGATTGCTAAAATATTTGATTTTGAGTATCGATGGAAGTGTATACGCCAGTTGCTAAGAGAAGATATGGTCAGTATCCAGCAAGAAAAACAATACAAACAGATTTTGCACATATTGGTGGCCCAGATGGATTACATGTACAAATCGATGCAATTGCATATAAGAAATAGACAATTTTGTTCTAACTCGAATAAAGCAATTCATACTATTAATTCTTATAAGACTCCATTAATTAATATTTTAAGGGAGTCTTATAATATAATTTTCAATTAAGTTCATATTCTATTATAATAATTGATTCTTCGTGCTCGCCAATCATTTCAACTGATATCTTATTAACTACAGTGATAAATTTATCATTATAGTTTTTTACATCGTCAAATGCTTTATCAAGCAAATCAATGGAAGGTAAATTTCCAACCGTTATATGTGGAACATAGTCATAGCCTGCATCAAATTGTTTTAGTTTACCTTTGTATAACCTTTTATGAATATTCTTAATTTCATCCAAACCTTGTACTACATTTAGAAACAAAGAATTTCCGAAACTATTTATCTGCTTACTGAACCCTCCTAATTCTATTTTGAATGGTTGTAGGTTACTTAAACTCTCTTTCAAATATAATTTAAGTTCCTCATTGGTTATATCACTTTCAAAAGGAAAAACCAATGTAATATGTGGTAATACTAATTCTGCCAATGGGTCATATTTCTTACGAATATTATTTATGATATCAATATTCTCAAACTCTGGAAAAATCATAATAGTCCTAAATCCCATAGCCGCATCTCCTCTACATATTTATTTTGTCCATTTCATTACAAGCTCTACTTCATTAGTAGCTTCATCTATTTGCTCTTGTGTAACTACAAATTCTTCTCTGAGATAAAAATTGACTGCACGATTATTCTTTTTATAAACTTTCAACAATAATTCTGAATTATTATTTTTGACAAAATCAAGTAATGCTTTCCCTATTCCTTTGGATTGACTATTAGAATCAATAAATATTCCAGCGATATAGTTGTCCATCAATCCGATAAAACCTATGATTGTGTTATTATCTTCATATACAAATATTGTTGCATTAGGCATCATCTTTTTTACCAATTCATAATTATTTTGCCAGTAACTTGTATCGATAAAATCATGAGCCTTGCTGTTTGTATCAAGCCATATTTTCATAACTTCTTCTAATTCATTTATATTAAACTCTCTGATCATATTAGTCCTTCTTTTCCCAATTTTCTCGCCATTACTTTATATTCACTATTTTCTGCATCTGCTTTAGTTGCTAAACCGTATGCTAATAATGTTCCACCTTCTTGCCAACGAAGATATTTGCATAAAGCTCTATAATGTGCTTCGATTGCATCCATAGCCCAATCATCTGTATCCGCACCTGCAGCTATTAAGTATAGTTTTTTAGGACTTTCTCTAAGTAATGCATTGACAGAATAAAACCTGTCTATTACCCTTTTTAATTGTGAAGTAAAGCCAAAATAATATAGTGGTGATACTAAAACAACTACATCTGCATTTAATATTTGTAAAGTTACTTCAATCATATCATCATATTCATGCACGCATTTGCCTGCATTTTTACGACAGTGATCACATCCTAAGCAGGGATTTATTTTTAATTTTGCAGTATCGATTCGAATAATTTCATGACCTGATTGTGTAGCTCCTTCACAAAATTCATCTGCAAGTAAAGAGGTTGTACCATTTGAATGTGGACTTCCTGTAAGTACTAAAATTCTCATATACACTCCTTGTCCTATTTCTAATTTATGTTCATTTACAACATAACATCAATCATATCTTTAGCTGTTATACTGTCTTTTGTTATTTCACTAACTACTAATTCTTTTATATGCTTTATTTCTCTTTTAGTAGGGGCATCCGGAAACATTATTTCTATATAAAAATCAAATAGAGAATTATATATTTCTCAAACTATTGCAGGTTCTACTCAACACCCAAATCTATTTGAATTCTTTTAAACACATATGGAGAGATATTTGTTATTTCAGGGTCTATATCAAAAGTGTCCCATTGAGGAGTACCGCCGAGGATTAAATTAAACCACTTTTCTCTATCCTTTACAGTTTTATAAATACTTTCATCAATAGTGTTTTTAATATAAGGATAAAATACATCTATAGTTTCCTTTTCATCTGTTAACTTAAGCTTGGAAATCAGACTGTTAATTCTGTCAATTCTCCCTACCCTCTGTTCTAAAGATGCAGGATTCCATTCTAAATCATAATGAATAACTCTTTTGCATTCTTCCTGTAAATCAATTCCTTCAGACATTGTTGAAGTAGCAATAAGAACCTTTGGATTAAAAGGAGTATTGAATCCGGCCATAATTTTTTCTCTTCGCTCATTTGTCGTTTCACCAGTGCATTTATCTACTATTTTTGTGCTTTTTAAACCTAAAATCATTTCTTTTCTTGCAGTTTCCGATTCTGTGCTTATATATTTATCTATAAAACGTCCATATGCACTTTCCCAATCAAGTATGCTTCTTTTTCTAAATGTTTTATTTAAACAAAAACTATCACTTTTATTTGGATATTTAACCATATTACTTCTTAATTCAATCAAAAACCTTTTGTCAACTCTCAAAAATCCAATCATAGCTGATACTAAATTATAACGTTCACTTGGTTTTAACATGTTAAGTTTATCTGAGTACCTATCCCATAATCCACTAAATGTAATAATTTTATTTATTACACCTATAGAAATATTTCTCATTTCATTATCATCAGCATCATTAAATTTATCATCGGCTAAATCGTCATTAATTAAAAAAATTCCATTTTCAATATAAGTCTCATTTAAAATATTATTTACAGTATCAAATAAACCTTTTGAGAAATCATAAACAACTTTTTCCCATCTTAATTTAGATAAAACGTCTTTAAAAACAAGGTGCTCTACTATTCTTTTCAAGTACATGTAATTTGCCTTGACAGTTCTATTGTATCGTAAAAACAACCGTTCAACACTATCTTGTATAACTTTAGCTTTTGGTAGAATATTACTTTTTCCCCCACATAATTTTATTACTGGTATCAGTATCGAATTAATATAACTTTCCTGCAGTAAAATCCAAGAAATATCATTCTTATTATAGAATCTTTTATAGTAATTTTCAAAACTCTTTTCTGAGTTATCCTTAAACAATCTTCTAATATCTTTATTATAGTTTTTATCAAGGTGCTCGGAAATTCTTTTTTCAAGCTCTTCAACAGTTTTTATTCTATTACAAAAGATTAATGTTTTATTCCCGTTCTTTAGATTTTCAACGACTTCATCAACAACACTATTAATTTTTGGATGATCTAACTTTTCAATACCCATTTTTTTAAGGACATTTAATGAAGGCAAATCTTCTAACTTATATAACGATGAGTTTACAGAGGAACTGTAGGAAGAAGTAAATGTTTGCTTTGCGTTTGCAATGAATGTTTGGTCTCCTCTTTTCATTAATTCAAAAATAGCCTTTTCTGCCATGGCAAAAGGGATTAATGAATCATTAAATAAAGGTATGCCTGTTCTTTCATCACTGTTAAGCGCACCAATAACCTCATTTCTGTATTTATCCTTCTTTTTCACATTTCTAATTATGACATTTTTCATTACATTTTCTAATTTAACCTTTTGCTCATATACAGACAAATACAATTTATATGTATCTTCAATATCAACATTAATACCTACAACATTTTCTCCACATATCATTTTTTCAAGAAGAAAATTGTCTGCTTCTGTCAAGCCACTAACAAAACGTTGAAATTCATTTGTTAAAGCAATATACTTTTGCATCTCAGCAAACATTGAATTAATATTTTGATTAAATTTTTGTTTCAATTCCGCAGGAGATTTTCCAGCTTCAAATAATCTCATTACAGATTTCAATTCAGAAACAGATAATTGAAAGGGAGTAGCCGTTAAAAATATTGCCTTATCGAATTTGTTATATATTACTCTCTCTAAAGATTGTCTTCTCACAGTATTCTCGTTTTTCATATTATGTGCTTCATCTAATATAAGCAGCGAGGCATCAGTCAACACTGAATTAATAGCTTTATATCTTAACTCTTTCAATTCTTCCCATATATATCTAACTGTATTATCATCAATTCTTCTACCCGAAATATTTGCCTTATCCAAGTTCTCATACCAGGATTCATCAATATCTTCATAGCTAATGCCAATATCATAAAAGTCAGTAGGACTTTTTATATTTTCATTTCCACCTAATGCTTTCAAAACCTTTTCTCTTGTTGTTCCCCATAAACGTCTATGCTTGAACCAACATGACAAAAAGAAGCTCTTCTCATTTTTCCACCCCATAGAAACAAAAACATTTATAGGAATAATAATTATTTTAGCAGCCTTGGATTTTTCCTTAATTTCATGTATATATGATGAAGTGCCTCTCTCAATAGTTTGTATATCATTAGAACTAAATGGATAATTCTTATTTATTAAATTTACCTCCAAGAACTTATGTAGTTCTTTGTACCATTTAGCATTAAGTTGCCAGCTTGGAGTGATAATGATAATAATTTTTTCAGGATTCATAGTCAAATAGTATGCAGCTGTAGCAATAGCAACATACGTCTTTCCCATTCCTACATCATCTCCTAAAATCATACCAAGACTGTTTTCAAGCATGTTTATTAAAGCAGCGCAGGTCTTTGTTTGTAATGATGCAGTTTTTGAATCCGTTTTTTTAGATAAATCAAAAATATTATTTAATTCCTTTACATCCATACTCACACCACCAATCCATATTCCTTAAGTAATACCTGATACTGCTTCTTAACATTTCCTGTTGCTGATTCTGTGATAGACTTTATAATTTCCTTTGGTTCTTCCATTAAAATACTAAGAATATTCTTTTTATTATATTCATTAACCCAGTCCTCTTGATATGATAAATGTTCTATAACATTCCAAATTTCTACGAGGTATAAAAAAGTCTCTTCATCATTTGAATCTTTATTGTTTTCATTGCTTTCTTTATAGTCTTTCAAAATCAAACTTATCAGGTTTTTAAGTCCAATGGGTTCATTTATGAAATTGATAAATGCATATTCCGTATAATATGGCTTTTCAAGTCCTTTTCTTAATGTATCAAGAGCTTTGTAAAACCTCAGTAGATTTTGCCTGAAAAATATAGTCATATTATCTTTGAAAAGGTCACCACTACTTACAATTTCTTTGATTCTTTTCAGTTCAGACATACTCTTATATCTACCTGATAGGTAATCAATAATATCTTTCATATTTATATCAAAGGAAATCTTAAAATCCTCAGTGATAATGTTTTCCTTATTAGGAATAAGAATAGGTACATAAAAACTGAAATTTTGACACATGATTTTTATATCCTGCTGTTTTTTTAGTGAAAAATTTTTAATAACTATCTGACTTTCAACATTATTTACTATTTTAATGTTACGGTCATTATAGTATATTTCAAAAGGAACTACTGCCTTACTCATATTAATATGAATGGTAAGGTTTGTCCCATCAAAGATTGCGATATCTACAAAACAGCTTATTATGTTTTCATGTTCATTTTTTTCAACTATCAAGAGCTTACTATACGGAATCTTGGTGCATTGTGGTAAAATCAATTTCGCTTTCGAATAATTTATTACTCCAACTTCCATATTTCTTAAATAATTTAAGTTAGACATCATAGCATTATTAGTAAAGTTAACAGAACCGCTTAAATAGAGATTATAACCATTTTCTAACTCTGCGTATATAAGCTTGGCATGAAATGTTCTTACAATAGGTTCTTCATTATCTTCCCTGTTCCATTCTCTCGGAATAGTGTAAAAGCCAATATCTTTGAAGGTATTTAATAATTCTTTAAATACATTTTCCGGAACACTTACTAAAAACTTATCCTGCTCCTTGTCGTAGACTGCAGGGAAACATACATTTATCTTTGATTTTGGGTATTCTAATCTAATTAGGTTCAAAAATGACATGATTAAAGAGCTATCAAAAGCTTTTTCCCTGTCATTCTCATAAAATGGAGACATTATAGTAACAGTCTTGCACCTTGACTTTTTCTCTTTAATCTCCTGCAAAACCTTTGTAAATATATTTTCATTAAAACATGTGGCAGTTATTTTAGGATAACCCTCAGTATAGTTTGACTTCATTAAAAAGCTTTTAATTTCTTTTATGGCTTCAATATTTCTTAAATTATATCTATCTTCCATAAATATAATTATATCAAGAAGCTCCTTAGATAAAGTATTATTTTCATTTAAATAAATATCTTCATACCACAACAGTTCAGCATTATAACATAATCCTGATCTTGTCAGATTCCCCGATGATATGATAACCCTCATGAATTTGTTAAACAATAAAATATAACATTTAGGATGAAAAGTCTCAGTTGAAACTGTAATATTATCATAAAGAAAAGTCCTTCCTCCATTATATTGTTTAGCATCAGAAATAACAACTACTGGAACTTCTTTAAGCTTTAAAGCGATTTGATATCTGTATCTAAGTTCACTTTCATTAGGATCATCAACTATACCTAAAAACGATGGTAAAATATGATGTTCAAATAGCTCAGCATCAAAACCATAAGTCATGAACAATGCAGCAATTGGTTGATTGCCACAATTATCTATTAACTCAAAAAAATCATTATATTTCATCATTTGGCTTCCATCCTGTATCTTTTATCAACATTATTATGTTTGGGATTTTATAATTATGTAAATACAATAGTCCTTCAGTCTTTTTAGGATAATCATAACCGCTTAAGACAACAATATTCATTCCGTCCATCACTACCCATGCTCCGCTGCTTCGCTTTTCCATTATATTATTATGATACCGAATCAAATCTATTAAAAAATTCTCATAGCTGATATTTTCTTGTTTAGTATATTTTGATACTACGTTATAAAAAGACTGTCCATGTAAACTTCCTAAAATTGTATTATAATTAGCTTTTGTAACAAGCTGGTTAAGTATTTTATCTAAAAAAATATTGTCTAAAAGTTCTTTACATGAAGCTGCACATTCTGCAATTGATATTGTTCCGTACCTTTCCTCTGCAGCTTTTATTATTGCACACCATAACCTATTTAATATCACTGCTATTATTTCAAAAGTAAAAATTGTATTAAATCCTTCTATCACTTTCGTTTCTTCCTCAGATGAACTATTAACATTTATTATATTTCCAATTGTCTTCATAGTATTGTTATTTTCATAATCATAACACTTATATATATTTTTTATTGCACTATAATTTTTAGGATTGTCCAATATATATTGACTAAGCTGTTCTCTTTCATCTATATGATAATTATCATTAGATTCAAAACCATCCAAACATGTATGATAACCAAATGATTTTAACGAACCCATTCCTTCTTTTTGTATAACTTTCTGTTCATTAATTGCTTTTAAGACCAATTTATCATAAATATGGCGGTCAACAAATAATTCAGCTAATTTTTCCCCCTTATGAGTCAAGTTTAAAGAATAATCAATTAAACCAAGATCCTCCAAGCTTGTCCTATAAGCACCTAAGCCTCCCAGTTCAAGTTGACGTGTCAAGAATTTAAAATCATTTCCAAGTGATGTCATTCCATCTGAGCGAGCCTTTAAAGCACCTCTCTTGCCCCTAAAGTCCAATTCCTTGCCGTCTCTTTCAAATAACTTTCCATCATATGACTCCACAACTGCCCTTGCCCAATACTTTTCATATAATTTAAAAATCTCTAATATATCTTTGTCAAAAAAAGGTTTGCCTTGTAATGACAAATATTTCTTAGAAATATATATCCCATAGCAAACCATGCTATAATATCTTGCCCTTGATGTCCTTGTTGTAAAACTTGGCAACACAACATTACCGAGAATCTGTGCAAAATAATCAAAGGCTAAAGGGTCTTGTAAGCTTGATTCATTTTCTAAAGGTGAATATTTAGTCCATGCTAAATTAAAGTTACCCATTCATATACTCCCACCCATTCGTCAAATTTTTTAAAAATTTAATTTACGATACAACTAAATCAATCCAATTATCACCTACATACTCATCAATATTTTTTACTAATTTTTGAATATAGTCCTTTGCTTTTTCTTCCCTTGCATACCATATCATAGATTGTCCAAATCCATAGGTCCGTTTTTTTGCAACAGGTGCATCCCATGCATGTCTATGCCTTACACCCTGAGGTAGTAACACACAATTATCCTTTTCTGCAATAATGTTATAGTTTTGAACATAACCAGTATCAAATTCTACACTTTCATACTTACGAAAAACAGTAGCATTTTTATACCAACCTACAACAGATGTTTCATTTAGGTCTGTAGTTGCACACCATACAACTAATACACCTTCAACAAATTTTTCTTTTTTAAGTAATTCACAACCTGAAATATTTTCAATATGTAAATCATTGATTTTCATTTTTGATGTAGATTTTGTTTCCACAAATCCAAGACAATAGAATTTGCCATCATCAAACTCTACTGGTTCAAAATTAAACTCCTCATGTCCATATCCATTTTCTTTAACATAACTGCCACCATTATATGGTATATCCTTATCACTAGCCCCTTTGTAATATTTCATACTAGATATCTTACAAAATAGTATTTTCATTACTTTTCACCTCCTAAGTATTATTACTTTTATAAAGCTTCGCACATAATCCCAATAATATAATTTGAATAAATTGTAATTTATTATATTATATTGCAAAATTTAACATTTTTCAATATATGGGTTATACAAGGATAGTGTCACAAATGTTTACCCAATTTTCACTAACTTATAAATCCCTTTTAATTTAGCTGTTTTATCTACTATCCTTATAGTTTAAAAAATTTCTTCAACCTAATATATAACATCAACCATATCTTTAGCTGTTATACTGTCTTTTGTTATATCACAATCCAATGCGATTATTTTTACACCATTGCTATCTGCTGTTTTAAGTGTATCGCCAAATGCTTTATGTGTAAAATTATTAGGGGTAAAGTATAAAACATCTTTCATTTGTATAATAAATACAACATATGCTTCATATCCCTCATTTACACAATCCACCAATTCTTTTATATGCTTTATCCCTCTTTCGGTAGGGGCATCAGGAAACATTACAATATTATTTTCTTCTAATGTTACTCCTTTAACTTCCACAAATATTTTTTTGTTGTCAGCTTCTATATAAAAATCAAATCGTGAATTATTGTATTTACACTCCGGTTTAATGAGGGTTATATCCTTAAATAGCTTTCCTTTTAACAGCCACTCATGAAATACTTTATTTGGAGCCTGGCTGTCCATATTAATTAATCTATCGCCCTTATAAACCGATATTAAATCATACTTTGTTTTTCTGTTTGGATTATCAAATTCTTGAACATATACCTTTGCATTGTCTGTTAATAATTCTTTGCATCGACCTGTATTTTTAACATGGCAAACTTCGATTTCACCATCAATTTCGATATTAGCTATAAACCTATTAGGTCTATTAATAAATTTTGCTTCTTTTATATTTTTGTATAGCATATTTCACCTATGTTGTTATTTAATAACCTCTATTATATAGCAAGTTTATATATTGTACAACTTACATCTTATAATAGAAAATCTCCCGATTTGAATCGAGAGATTTTTTAGTAAAGTTGTTTTGAATAAAATTATCATCTGTTTTCAGCAATTGCCTTTATAGCACCGAATAAAACTCCTGCTATAGGCCAAACAATCCATGATATATGCCAGTTTGCTGTAATAAAGCTATATGCCAAATAAATAGCTACTACTACACACCAATATACACTTGTAACGGTTTTTAGTGTTTTATTTGTTTTGTTTTTTATCGAATAATCGCCTTCCTGCAATAGCACATTGCATGCATCGTTAATGCCACCTTTACTTATTATGTTATATGTGGATAATGCAATAATTGTCAATGTGACTACTACCGACATAACACTTAGTCCATCCAAATGTTCAAATAATAGAGGTGTAATAATTAGTGGCAATGCACTTAAAATATAAGCTATAACTGAAATGCTCACTGCTGATTTATAAGTTGATTCATTTTCATTTAACATACTTCGTATCATTTGCTCGGTTTTATAATCTATTTCAAAAATAATCGATTTAAGCTTATCTTTTTCTATTTTGCTTGTGTATCTCATAAGGTGAAATACTCCAATAGCTATTAAACTGATTAATGTTATTAAACCAACTGCTATTAACAAACCCTCTTTAAAATCTAATAAGTTAAGTTCGCTTAACCCCATTAAGAATAACAGCATTGCTGGAGAAATTATTAGAAGAAATACTCCTAAGGCAGTTTTCGGTGCAATTTCTTTTGAATCTTCTATATAATTTATTGCTTTATCATAAGTAATTTGCAGAATATCTGACTTGTTTTCTATAGCTTGCTTTATCCCTAAAGTTTCTCCTAATTCATCCAAATTTCCAAATTCGGATATTACAATTCCTACAGCTTCGTTTTCTGTTTTTCCGCTTTCTTTTAACTCATAATATTTATCTTCCATCATTGCTAATAATTCCATTTTTGCCCTTGTTACATCTTCTGTCTGTGGTAATCCTAAAAACATGTTATCAAGATAATTCCTAATTGTATTCATTTAAATGCTCCTTTACAATAAATTTTTGAACAACTTTTTGTGTAATAACCCATTCTTTACATTTTTCTTCATAGTATTTTCTACCCGACTCAGTTATTCTGTAGTATGTTCTTGGTTTTCCATTTGTTTCACTTCCTGAGAAAGACTGTATATAATCGTTAGATTCCAATCTCTTAAACGCTGAGTAAAGAGTGGTTTCTTTCATTACATACATTTCATTTGTTAATTCTCTTATTCTTTTTGAAATTTCGTAGCCATAAGATGGTTCATCAAGCAAAAGATACAGTATCATAGTATCGTTATAGCCTCGTATTACATCACTGCTAATCATAACTATACCTCTTTCAAATAATTTTACTTCATCTGTCGTACTTCATCTGATGAAGTAATTATATTATATTTACTACGACAGGTCAAGTACTTTTTTGTAATATTTTTACATAAAAAAATCTCCCGATATAAATCGAGAGATTTAGTTAATTTAGCCTTGATATGCATTGTCTACAACATGTAGCATTTTGTATACTGCCTCATATGTTTCGCAAACATCGTCCGGTACTTTGTAATTATTAGTGATTTCACGTAATTTTGTAAATTCTTCTTTTAATTCAGGTCTATCAGTGCCTGCTTCTTTTATTTTTTCAAGGACTGTATTAAACACTTTACGTACATCATAAAATTCAGGATGATGTTCACCGTGTACTCGTTCCACTATAGGCACAAACTTCTCTAAAGCTGGTATCTGAGTTTTCAATGCTTCATTAAATGATTGATTTATCATATTTTCTCCTTCTTCCTTCTATTTTTTATATTATGATAATGCTATTATATCAAAGTTCTAAAGCTTTTAATTTGATTTGAATCAATATTTTAAATATATTTTTTTATTAGCAATTTCCTTCATATACATATTTAAGTTTCATTCTTGCTATTTTAGCAAGTTCATATACCTTTTTTATATCTGTGGGTTTTTTATCTGTCATTTTATAACAAGGAAAGAAACGAGATATATGTAAAGGTATATCATTATCTATGGCCGCTATAAATTCGGAAATATCTTTAATCTCTTCTTCGCTATCATTTTCATCCGGGATAATAAGTGTGGTTATTTCTATGTGTGCTTGTTTATGAGCTTTTTGAATGAATTTCTTAACCATCTCTAAATCTCCGCCTATCTTTTTATAAAACTCATTATTAAACCCTTTAAGGTCTATATTGAAGGCATCAATATATGGAAGTATTTCATTTAATATTTCTTCATTAAAGCAACCATTGGTAACAACTACATTTTTTAAATTATTCTTTTTTGCAAGCATTGCACAGTCTCGCACATACTCATATCCTATAAGTGGTTCATTATAAGTATATGCTATACCTATATTGCCAAGCGGAATAGAATCCAATGCGACTTTTATCAAATTTTCAGGGGACACATATTGTGTTATTATATCATTCTTACCTATGGTAGAAATTCCATGATTCTGACAAAAGGAACATTTTAAATTACATCCAAAGCTTCCAACTGACAAAATCATGCTGCCTGGATGAAAATGTCTAAGTGGCTTTTTTTCTATAGGATCTAATGCTATACTGGTTATTTCGCCATAATTAATAGAAACAATTTTTTCATTTACATTGCTCCTTGCTTTACATAAACCTATTTGATTTTCATTTAATTTACAGCGATGATGACATACATTGCATTCAATTTTGTTCATATTTTATTCCTAATAATCTAATTTCATTATATGTTCACTACCAAAAACTTGGCCGTTAAATTCAAACCCAAAGCTTTCGTATAACTTGACTGCAGCAATACTTTCTTTATGCACACCAAGAAATATTTTATTACGACTTTTATCTTCTTTTATTCTTTTTAATAATAGTTCCATAGATTTTTTACCGTAACCCTTAGATTGATAGTTCTTATCAACCATCATTCTATATATCCAGTATTCTCCGTCATCCTCATCTATACAATACATAACAAACCCAACCATCAAATCATCATCATATACTGCTAAAGGTATACATTCAGGTTGAACTTTAGATTGTGCAATTGAAACAGCATTTGACGTTACAAAATCATCTTGCTCAGTAGTTACTTCCATACTTATAGCATCCCAAAAATTTTCTCTATTTATTTCTTTTAATGCTATCATTGCTTTATTCTCCTTTTTTTATTATATAATAATCCATAGTATAGTTTTCTTTGAAACCACATGATTTATATAAATTCAATGCGTTTTTATTGTTTGTTTCAACCTGTAAAGTAATTGAATTTACATTTAATTCTTTCAGTTTTTTTATAGACAAAAGCAATAGTTCTCTACCATAACCTTTGCCTCGATATTCCGGTATTACTTCCAGTCCATAAATACCACCTATATTATCTATAACTTCTAATCTGGACTTTCCGATTATTACACCATCATTTTCTATAACATAAGTGCCTTGAGATGTACTATCAGTATTATGATTAAATTCATCTTCATAAAAGAACTCAAAGTTTTCTTTTGATAATTTGCTTTTATCTATATCTGTAACTTTTCTAAAAACTAAGTTAGTATTTAATTCATGTTTTATTCCCATGTCTAAATTCATATCGTATTCTGAATGATCATAATCACAGCCCAATTTTTTTATAAATTCAATACCTGCAATAGATTTATTGTCACTTAATAAAAGCATTTGATTTATATTTCTCTTGTTAAATTCATCTTTTACTAAAGAAAACAATCTTGAAAATATTCCTTTTCCTCTATAATCAGGATGAACCATACCGTTGACTTCTAACGCTTCTCCGCCAAAATCACAAATTCCTGCATACCCAACAAGTTTATTATCGTCATAAAGCATGAATTCATTTATACGATCCATATTATTGCTACCATTGCCTAAATTGCTAAATTTATAGTCTATTTCTAATTTCAAAAATGTGCTGTCATAATCAGTACAAATATTTTTCAAATTATTTATATCGGTATAATCATTTTTATCTAAATTTTCTTTTAGTTTAATAAACAAATTATTATTGCTCATAGTCACCTCGCATGTTTGATTCCTATAATGATACAAACATCTTAATTAATTTTGTATCATTTAGCTTTACATTGATTTCTTCGTTTGTTTCAATGTACTATGTTGTGCATATATCCTTGAATTCCTCCTATTATAAAATATTAGTTAGATAAATCCTTGCCGCAGTTAGGACAGTAGTTATATAATTCGTTCACTTGGTAACCACAGTTAGTGCAGGTGGTTGCATTGCATGTTCCTTTATCTATAAGCTGTAGGTCTTTTTCTTTCAAAAAAACATTATGCCCATGCCCTCTTTCCATCATCAATCCTTTTTCTTTGTTTTTTATTAAATACAAACAATTACAACAGGTTGTTGTGGCGTAAAATTTTTTATTAAATTTAAATAAAGGTATGAAAAACAAGCTTAATTCACTGTATTCCATATAGGCTTCATATCGTCCATATTTAGCACAGCAATTACACATTATGGGTTCATAATAATCTAATTCTTGTCTTTTATGATTTACACTGGCTATAAAAAACATAGTTTACTCCTATTCATACTACTTCAGCCATGATGCATCTTCTCTAATAATAGGTCTGATGCCATATTTGTCATCAAATTCTTTTAATATCTTCTCACGTGTTTCACTTGATGTTTTAATTTTTGATATCAGCGCTTCAGATATACCATATGTAAACGGGCAGTTTGCCAAACATATAGCGCAATCTGTCCCTAAGCATCTCCAACGTCTATGGCATTCTTCCGCATTGATTTTCCATCTTAGTACTCCGTCTTTTTCTTCCATATCTGTTTTAGATATTGCTTTACCGGGACAAGTTTTTGCACATCTGCCACAGTCTGTACAAAATTCTTTCACACCAAAATCCTGTTTTTGGTTTGGAATTAAAGGCATATCCGTTGTTACTACACCTAATCTGACACATGGCCCATATTCTTTAGTAATAATAAGTCCATTTCTCCCAAATTCTCCTATCCCTGCATCCATTGCAACTAAAGGAGCTATTACTAAATAATTACCATCCATATGATTCATAGCGTCATATCCAAGCTCTCTTATGTAGTATGATAAAACCATACCT
>JAEZGU010000069.1 GCA_023416855.1 Bacillota bacterium | reverse complement strand
GGTGATACATGAGCATCTACAGGAGATGATGCTTGAATTGCTTCGCATATTTTAACAACCATTTCTTTATTGTTAAACTTAATTGCTTGTATGATGTCACTTCTTTCATCTTGTAAAGTTGGTGTTATTTCAAAGCCAAGGGAATTAAAAACTGCCCCAAATAGCAATGCACCTTTCAAAGCTTCAGACACTATGTGCGGAGCAAAAAATAACCCTTGCAACGTGTTTCTTGTAGTTCCGTATGTAAGTCCTATTTCCTTACCTACTCCGGGAGCTGTTAAACGGTTTGCTATTCTTTCAATTATACAGCTTTTACCTGCAACATAGCCGCCTGATAATGCAATTCCGCCACCAGGGTTTTTAATTAATGAGCCAACAGTTACATCAGCTCCTATATCTGATGGTTCAATATCTTCTATGAACTCTCCATAGCAGTTGTCAACCATTATTAATATATCAGGATAAGTTTTTCTGATTTTATCTATAGCAATTTTTATTTTCGACAAGGATAAAGCTGGTCTAAAGCTGTAGCCGGTCGAACGTTGAATCATCAATAACTTTGTTTTTGCAGTTATTGCTTTTATAGCACTTTCAACATCTATATCATTGTCTATTAAAGGAATTTCTTTATAAATAACTCCGGTTTCCTTTAAATTACATGGCTCATTACCTTCTTCTCCAAGCACTGTTAGCATAGTGTCATATGGACGTCCTGAAATTGCTATAACTTCATCTCCGTGCATTAACAGTGCCGATAATGTAAGATATAAAGCATGTGTTCCAGAAGCTATTGATGGTCTTACTAATGCATCCTCAGTATGAAAAACAGATGCAAATATTTTTTCAGCTTTTTCTCTTCCTACATCACCATATCCATATCCTGTATTCCAATAAAAGTGCGTATAATCAAGTTTGTGTTCGTGCATAGAACTAATTACTTTGTATTGGTTATATTCTCTGATTTTATCAATTTTTTCAAAATAGTTCTCTTGTATATTCTTTTCTATTTTAGTTACATAATTAAAAACTAATTTGCTTATGCCAAACTGTTTACATAATATATTTTCTGTTGACATTATTACTCCCCTGTTGATTCGTTGCTGAATAGTCTTACCGTTTTAAAAGGTAGAATTGATGTAATTGCATGTTTGTATACTAATTGTTGTCCTCTGTCTGTTTCGATGAAAACAATGTAATTATCAAAACCAATAACAGTTCCAGTAAGCTTATAACCATTGTTTAAGAAAATTGTAATGGTAATTTTTTCTTTTCGTACATTGTTCAAAAAAGAATCTTGTAAATTAATAGCATTCATTTTCTTCCTCCTATATAATTGTTTTTAAATATTCGTATATATTGTCTACTGTTGTATCTATATTTTCTACATGTTGAACTTCAAACCATTTTACCTTATCATCTCTTAAAAACCAAGTGTATTGACGTTTAGCAAATCTTCTTGTATTTCGTTTCAAAATATCTATTGATTCATCTAAGCTCATGTTTCCATCAAGATAATCAATGATTTCTTTATAGCCTATTCCCTTCATAGAAACTAAATCTTTATTATAGCCTTTATTTAATAGTGATTTAACTTCTTCTATAAGCCCTTCATCGATCATTTTATCAACTCTTTGATTTATCCTATCATAAAGCATTTTTCTCTCCATACTAAGACCAATTAATATGCAGTCATACTTATTGCTTGGTTTTCTAATATCTGTGTTAATTTCTGAGAACTTTATACCTGTTATATCATAAAATTCTAATGCTCTTATTACTCTTTTTACATTGTTTTTATGTATTTTTTCAGCTGATTGCGGATCTATCTTTTGAAGTTTTTCATAAAGTTTATCTTCACCGTGTTCTTTATAATAATAATTATAATAATCTCTTATTTTCTCATTTGATTTTGCATTTCCAAAATCTAAATCATAAATAAGCGAATTTACATAAAGTCCACTGCCCCCCACTATAATTGGAGTTTTATTCTTTAAAAGCAAGTTATCAATTATTTCTTCTGCTTTGTCTTTAAAGTCTGACACTGAATATGTTTCATCAGGATTTATAATATCAATCATATGGTGTTCGATATTGTTTTTTTCTTCTTCAGTTATCTTTGCAGTGCCTATATCCATACCTTTGTAAATTTGCATTGAATCGGCTGATACTACCTCAGTGTTGAATTTTTTTGCAAGTTCTATCGAAACATAGGTTTTGCCAACGGCAGTAGGACCTACTATAACAATTATTTTATTACTCATTTGTTTTTCCTTCGTTAATTTTGAATTCTTTCAAACATTTTTTCTATTTCATACTTAGTCATTTTTATTATGACAGGTCTACCGTGTGGACATGTGTATGGATTATCTGTCTTACCAAGGTCGTTAATCAAAGCTTTTACTTCTATTAAATGAAGCTTATCCCCGGCCTTGACTGATTTAACACATGCATTTTTTATTATTTTTTCTAATTCTAAATTTATACTTATTTTATTTGTATTCTTCAATGAATCAAGAATTGTAAAGAATATATCTTTAATGTTTGAATCTCTAAATATTGACGGTATACTATTTATTAGTATAGCATTAATACCAAAATTTTCAATGTAAAATCCTAAATCATTAAAAATTTCTTCGTAATTAACTACTGTTTGAAAATCATCATATGACAAATTAATTACTTCAGGAACTATCATTTCCTGTAAAAGTATTTCTTTATTATTATATTGATTTAAAAACTTCTCATAGTTAATTCTTTCATGAGCAGCGTGTTGGTCAATCATATACATTTCAGTTTTATCAAAGTTTTCACATATTATATATGTATCCATCAAAATTCCGGTTATAGATAGCTCTGGTAACTTGTTTGCTTTAACTTCTTTTACTTCAATAAATGTTTCTTGGATAGGTTCTTTTTTTATATCTTTGTTTATATCAACAGTGTCAATTAATGATTCATCAATGCTTTTTTCAATTGTTTCTTCAAATATGTTAACATTGGTTTCAGACTTATTGTTAATTTCAGTTATTTTAATATTTGAGTAATCTTCATTATTATAATCAAAATTGTTTTTAATATTGTTGTTATTATCAGATTTTTCAAAAATATTGAATGAATTTAAAGAACCTTTTTCGGTTTTATTATCTTTGTAATCATGAACTATAGTTTCTTTTTTAATTTCTTTTATTATATTATTAGAATTAAGAGCTAAATATATAGCCCTTTTAATTTCATTTAATACATTATCTTCGTTTTGAAATCGCACCTCTGTCTTTGCAGGATGAACATTGACATCCACTAAAGATGGATCCATTTCAATTTTCAGAAAACATGCAGGATATTTATTTTTCGGAAGCATAGTGCTATACGCTGCCTCAATAAAATAGTTCATTCTTTTATGTTTAATTAGCCTTGAATTTAAAAATACAATTTGTTGTTTTCTATTACCTCTATAGTAATTTAAATTAGTTGTATAGCCGGTAATAATAATACCATTGTTTTCATAATCAACTTTTAATAATGAGTTATATAAATCTTTTTCATACAAGCTTGAAATTGCATTTAGAAAGTTGTTGGTTTTAGGTGTCCTAAATACAACACTACTGTTATTAATGTATTTAAACGATATATTTTCTTTACTTAATGCTAAGGAAACAACAATTTCGTTTATATTGCTACTTTCTGCAGCATCGCTTTTCAAGAATTTTCTTCTTGCAGGAACATTGAAAAATAAATTTGTAATAGTAATTATTGTACCAACAGGGCATCCAATATCCTCTTTCAAGGAAACTTCTCCACCTATAAGTGATAATTTTGTACCGTAATTATCATTTGCTGTTCTTGTAATCATTTCAACATAAGCTACTGAAGCTATACTTGCCAAAGCCTCACCTCTAAAGCCCAATGTATATAATGAATTTAAATCATCGGAGGAAGAAATTTTACTTGTACAATGTCTTTTAAAAGCATCCTCGACTTGATCCTTCTCTATACCCTTGCCGTTATCAGTTATACGAATGAAGCTTTTACCGCCATTTTTAATTTCAACAGTTATTTCATCAGCACCTGCATCAATTGAATTTTCTACTAATTCCTTAACAATTGACTTAGGGCTTTCTATAACCTCACCTGCTGCTATTTTATTGATTGTTTCATTGTCCAACAAATGTATTTTAGCCATAATATACCTTCTTACATATTTCTTGCTTTATCAATAAGTTCATTTAATAATGAAAATGCCTTTACCGGCGTTATATTGTTTATATCAATATTTTTAATAATCTCAGTCAATTCTTTATAATCCTTGTTTTTGTCATTTTCAACTGTGTTTTCATTAAATAATGATACTTGGAAATTATCTGTTATTCGGTCTTTTTTCTTCTTAGCAAAAGGTTTGTTTATGTCGCTTTCATCTAATTGAATTAATATTTCCTTAGCTCTAACTATAACTTCATTAGGCAATCCTGCTAAGTTAGCAACCTGTATACCGTAACTTCTGTCAACACTACCCTCGGCAATTTTTCTTAAAAATATAATTTTATCATCTGTTTCTTTTATTAATATGCGATAGTTCTTTACGCTTTTTAATTTACTTTCAAGCTCGGAAAGTTCATGGTAATGAGTTGCAAACAATGTTTTTGCTTTGATTTTTTTAGTTATGTATTCAACGACACTCCATGCAATGCTTAATCCATCATAAGTGCTTGTTCCTCTACCAATTTCATCAAGAATTAGTAAACTGTTTTCTGTTGCATTGTTTAATATGTTTGAAACTTCGCTCATTTCAACCATAAATGTACTTTGCCCTTGAGATAGATCATCTGATGCTCCAACACGTGTAAATATTTTATCAAGGACACATATTTCAGCACTTTTAGCAGGGATGAAGCTTCCTATATGTGATAGCAGTGCAATTAATGCAACTTGTCTCATATATGTTGATTTTCCAGCCATATTAGGACCTGTTATAATTGACATCCTGTGTTCCTTATTATCAATATAGGTATCATTTGGAACAAACATTTCATTTTTCATTATTCTCTCAATTACAGGGTGTCTTCCTTCTGTTATATTGATATAACCCCTATTGTTCATCGAAGGTCTTGTGTAGTTATTTTTAACTGCAGCTATACTAAGAGAATTTAACACATCAATTATAGCAATATTGGAAGCGGTTTTTTGAATGCGGCTTACCTGGTCTTTTATTTGCTGTCTAA
>JAEZGU010000008.1 GCA_023416855.1 Bacillota bacterium | reverse complement strand
GCTAAGCCCGGCATATTTGTATAATGATGTTTTCCTAATCCAAGATTCTGTTGATAGGTTTGGTCTGTTAACTACAGGTCGACTTGATATAAAAAATATGCTTAAAAATATAGATGTTTATGCTGATGAATCTGAGCCGATAGAAATAGTAGAATCTGAGGATATTATTATTCCAAGGGAAATAGTTCAACCTGAGAAATCAAGTACTGTTGTTTATGAAAATAATATTTTAAACATTCCCTTTAGTGAACTCCTTGAAAAAGAAAGTAAAGCAGTGATTAAAGATATGCATGGATATTTCATGAATGTTGAGCCAACAAAGAAAAACAAATATACAGGTATGTTTAAAGGTAAAAATTTAATTTTAATTACAGCAGAGGGGTTTTCTCCATATGCAGTTAATAAGGATATTACACCAACGCTGTATATGATGCAGGAAACAGGATTTAAATTCACTGATTTCTATACACCTCTTTGGGGAGTAAGCACATCAGATGGAGAATATGTAGCTTGTACAGGTTTATTGCCAAAGGAAGGTGTTTGGAGCTTTTATAAATCAGCTAAAAATTATATGCCTTTCAGTATGGGAAATCAGTTGAAAAACATAGGCTATAACACATATGCATACCATAATCATTATTTTGATTATTATTTCAGAAATGAGTCCCACCCTAATATGGGATATATTTATAAGGGATTGGGAAATGGATTAAATGTAACGGAAACATGGCCGGAATCAGATGTAGAAATGATTGAACTGTCCGTACCGGAATTTATTAACAACCAACCATTTCATACTTATTACATGACAGTAAGCGGTCACTTGCAGTATAATTTTATGGGAAATTATATAGCGAACAAAAATAGAAGCTTGGTAGAGCATTTAGATTATTCGGAACATGTAAAGGCATATTTTGCATGCAATATTGAGCTTGACAGAGCTATGGAAAAGCTAATTAAAGAACTTGAAAATGCTGGAATAGCAGAGGATACATTAATAGCCATAAGCCCTGACCATTATCCATACGGTTTGACAAAGCAGGAAATAAGCGAGCTTGCAGGAAAAGAAATTATTTCGGATTTTGACCTTTACAAAGGTGTATTTTTGCTTTGGTGCAAAGGAATGGAACCGATTGAAATTAATAAACCATCATCAAGCTTAGATATAATACCTACAATTTCAAATTTAATGGGACTTGATTACGATTCAAGGTTGTTGATGGGTAGAGATATATTATCTGATTCAGAGCCATTAGTTGTATTTGAAGACAGAAGCTTCATAACCGATAAAATTATATTTGAAGCTAAGACAGAAAAGGTCATAGCTAAAGAAGGGTATAATGTTGATAGCATTTATATAAATGAAAAAATAAATCAGGTAAAACAAAAATTTAAATACTCAAGTTTAATATTAGACACTAATTATTATTCCAAATTATTCAAATAAAAAGAATGGAATGTATTGTTCCATTCTTTATTCAATAACTGTTAAAAAATGCTCAGTGCTTGAAGGGCATTGTGTGTATTCTGAATTGTTTATACAATTGGAATTTAGTTTATTCTTTAATTTGCTACCTATTTCTACGTCTTCTTTTACTTTTACCATGTATCCAATTCTTCTTATTTCTGAGGGCTGCAAACTTCCTACATCCCATTTTATTATTGTTTTTCCGTTAAAATTATAAACATTTTTAGGTTGAAGGTTAGTTGAATCTCCAATAAATTCTAATCCATTATCCAATATGCTTCTCACATAAACACTTCTTGCCATATCATATTGTCCGGTGCTGCAACTTATGTAGTACTTAGTGGTTTCACCTTTATTAATTTTTTCATCATCGCATTTAACTGTTAGCTCATAATCACAAGCAAGTGATGTTGCAGAACAAGAATCTACAAGATCTTCGCATATTAAATGACCATAATAATGAATTTTTTCTCTGTGAGGTATTTTATTACCTGTATTCTCTTGACAATTCAATGTATATTTGTCGCAAAGACCAATATCTAAAATTAGTGTATTTGTTGAATTAGGTGATAGTTTAATATTGTTTGCAAATACAATTACATTGTTATTTGATACATCCTTACATGGCTCAACAATATTAATTTTTTCTATTATGTTGTCAGGTCCTAAATGCTCAATATTATTTAAGTATCGTATTCCATTCCCTAATGTTGAACTAAATGAACATAATTTAGCTTGATTGCTGTTATTTGTTAGCTGAATATTTAATTTATATATGTATGATGGTATGAATGAAGTATTAGGAATACCTGCTCCTTTGAGTATTTTATCAGGTGGCTTGATTGAAATAATTAGTTCTTTCATATATTTCATTCCTTTCATGTTTTAATTGCTTATTTGTATGTGGTTTTAAAAACAGTATAAATTATATTATTCCGTTCAAATTTATTTGTGAAAAATAACAGCAAAAATTTATGGAGTTATACTATAAAATATGGTAAAATAAGCGAAAAGATACTTTCTAAAGGAGGAACATATGAAAAATATAAAAATATACTCAAGTGCATCATGTCCTAATTGCACATTAGCAAAGGATTTAATAAAAGAAAAGGGATACGAATACGAAGAAAAAAATATTTCTTTAGATGCTGAAGCAAAAAAAGAGCTTATTTCCATGGGATACATGGGTGTGCCTATAATATTTATTGATGAAGAAGTGGTTGTTGGTTTTAACAAGCAAAAATTAGAAGAATTATTATAAGATTATAGTCATCTTGAGCAGGTAACTGCTCTTTTTTTGGAGGGGTATATGAAGTTAAAAGATTTGCAAAGGATTGAAACAGGGTTTTATAAAACACCAATTCACAGACTTGATAACTTAAGCAAAAAGTACGGAATGAACATTTACATTAAAAGAGATGACTTAACAGGTTATGCACTTGGTGGAAACAAATTAAGAAAGTTGGATTATTTGTTAAAAGATGCAATTGACAATAATTGTACTGTACTTTTAACATATGGAGGTCCTCAAACAAATCATGGTAGATTGACTGCTGCTGTAGCTGCAAGATTTGGTTTGAAATGTGGTATTATAATGGATGGTCCTGCTCCTGAAAAGGCTACAGGTAATTTAATACTGGATAAAATGATGGGTGCAGACTTGTTTTTTATGGATGATACTGATTTTAAGGATGAACCAAAGAATATAAAAACAGCTAAATACAATGAACTTTTAGAAAGAACAACCTCGGAGGTTGTTAAGATGTACGAGAGCAAAGGAGAAAAAGTTTATTTAATTCCTGTTGGAGGAAGTAGTCCTGTGGGGGCGGCAGGCTATGTTATGGCAGCAAAAGAAATTAAGGATCAGCTGAATGAAATGAACATCAACATTGATTATATATTTACCGGTTTTGGTTCTGTTGGAACATATGCTGGACTATATTTAGGTGCTAAATATTTTGATGCAAAATTTATTCCTATTGGTGTATGTGTTTCACATAAAAATGATGAAGAAATACAGGAGAAGGTAGATTATATAAAAGAAACTAACAATTTCTTGGAACTTGGTATCAATGTTACATCAGAAGATATGTGGATTGAAAAGGATTATGTTGGTATTTCATACAATGTTCCTGATTCTGAAACAAGAAAATACATGTATATGATGGCAAGAGAAGAAGCTGTGATTTTAGATGCTTGTTATACATCTAAGGTGTTTAGAGGAATGATAGATTTAATTGAAAAGGGAAAGATTACTAAGGATAAAAATGTAATGCTTCTTCACACTGGAGGTGCACCGGGGATATTTTCTGAAGCGCATGCAGATGCCATGCAAGAAGAGCTATGGGGAGAACCTCAAAAAGTATTTAAATTATAAAAAATATACAATTAACATTTTTAACTAAATTATCTAAAATATTTGTATACTATTAATTTCAAAAGTGTAAACAATAAGCACATAAGCAAATAAATTTTTATTTATTTTGCTTTTCAAATAGAAAACCGGCATTTATTGCAGTTCAGTATTTTCAAATGCTTATGCTATGAAAATAATTCGATATTTAAAGAGATCCAATTGATATGACATCATGTTTATATGCATAAAAAGGATAACAAAAATAAGATCGTGATCTGAATTGGAATTTTGCCGGTTTTTTCTTTGCTATTTATTTAATGCTGCCATTAAATGTTCTAAATTCATTCCGTGAACTGCTGCTGCTTCTTCTAATGTTTCCATTTGAGCACCAGGACATCCTACGCAACCCATTCCATGAGCCATCAATATTTCTGCAGCTTCAGGTTTAGTTTGAATAATTTCACGAATAACCATATCTTTAGTTATAGACATAATTTTCCTCCTTCTAAATTATTAAATTAATTATACATGATGAAAAATTTAGATTCAACCAAAAATTAAAAATAGCATCGTATTCCTAAGAGGTAAGTGCTAAAAACTGTTTGAATCCTAATATGATGTATGATATACTTACAAATATTAAGAGATAATAAACATGTTATTATATTTATTCGTACATAAGCTGCAATAAAAGGAGAACTAATATGCATCGTGAATTAAATGAAAGAATCAGTTTTGTTAAAGAGTGCATGGAAAAAAAGAATAAATTAAATGCTTTATTAAAACAAACTGAGCAAGACATGATTAAGGAAAAATTACTTTTAAATAAACTTTCAGAAGAGTTGCAAAAAGAAAATGAAGATGTTTTGAAATTAGAATCTACAACTATTACTTCATTATTTTACGCCATATTAGGAACTAAAGAAGAAAGATTAGAAAAAGAAAAACAAGAAGTATTAAAAGCAAAATTAAAATATGATCAATGCAAAAACAACGTTGAATACCTTGCAAAGGAAGCTAAAAGATTAGTAGACGAGCTATCAAAAGTTGAAATATGTGAAATGGAATATGAAGATTTAATAAACAAAAAATTAAGTCTTATAAACATACAGAATAAAAAAATCAGCGATGAGCTTAAGAAACTGATTGAACGAAAAGAAAGCATGAATGCTAATATTATCGAAATCGATGAAGCTATTAAGGCAGGAGAAGAATCATTAAATGCAGTTGAGCTAACTATTAAAGAGCTTGAAAGCGCTGAAGGATGGGGAATTGCTGACTTAATAGGCGGAGGACTTATTGTAACAGCAGTTAAATATGATCATATTGATAAGGCCGGACAGTATGTAGAAGAAGCTCAAAGAACTCTTGGAAGATTTAAGAGAGAAATGTCAGATATCAAAATGATTACAGGTACGGAAATATCTATCGGTACTTTTGAGACTTTTGCCGATTATTTCTTTGACGGATTGATTTTTGACTGGGTAGTTCAATCAGAAATAGGTAAATCATTAGATGCTGTTAAAAATACTAAAAATCAAATCGATAAAGCAATGTCTAAGCTTTATGAAGAAAAAGTAACTGAAGAATTTATGTTAAAGCAATTGGAAGAAAAAATTAAAAATATTATAGAAAGTGCATAATATTAAAAAAATAAAATAAATTATAGTTGACAAACATAAATTTATAGTATAAAGTATCTTTTAACAATTAAATAAGAATACTTCTTATCAAGAGAGACGGAGGGATCGGCCCTGTGATGTCTCGGCAACCTACAGTTTACTGAAAGGTGCTAATTCCGACAAAGATTTTCTTTGGGAGATGAGGAGACGGTTTAGTAATTATACCCTCTCATCATTGAGAGGTTTTTTTTTAGGAGGATGTTAATGTCAATAGAAAAAGTCAGAGAACATTTGAAACAATACGGAAAAGATAAAGATATACTTATTATGGATGAATCAACAGCTACGGTTGAGTTAGCTGCAAGGACACTTGGAACAGAAGAAGCAAGGATTGCTAAATCACTTTCCTTTTATAACGGTGATGGAGCAATGATAATCGTTGTTGCAGGAGATGCCAAAATAGATAACAAGAAGTTTAAGGAGTATTTTGGATTTAAAGCACGAATGCTTGCTCCTGAAGATACTGTTAAATATACAGGACATGCAATTGGAGGTGTTTGTCCATTTGCATTACCGGAAAATGTAACAGTATATTTGGACGATTCAATGAAGAGATTTGAAACAATGTTCCCTGCTTGTGGTAGCGGTAATTCTGCAATTGAAGTTACACTAAATGAGTTAGAGACAATTTCTAAGTCAAAGAACTGGATTGATGTATGCAAGAATTGGGAATAATGAAACTACCATTACAATGATGTACTTATAAAAAATCTAAAATAGAAGGAAAACATATATGTTAAACGAATTTTCAAGAACACAGCTTTTATTAGGCAAAGAAGCAATGGAAAAATTAAAAAACTCTAAAGTAGCCGTATTTGGTATCGGAGGAGTAGGTGGATATGTTGTTGAAGCATTGGTAAGGAGTGGAGTAGGCAACTTTGCACTATTTGATGATGATAAAGTATGTCTTACAAATATTAATAGACAAATAATAGCTACAAGAAAAACAATAGGTAGAAAAAAAGTTGAAGTAATGTCTGAAAGGATTTTAGAAATAAATCCAAAGGCTAAGGTTGAAACATATGCAACATTTTACCTACCTGAAAATGCAGATCAATATGATTTATCAAAATATGATTATATTGTAGATGCTATAGATACTGTATCAGCAAAGCTTGAATTAATAGTAAGGGCAAAAGAAGCTAACGTACCGATAATGAGTAGTATGGGAGCCGGAAATAAGTTAAATCCAACAATGTTAGAGGTTGCGGACATTTATAAAACCTCAATGGATCCATTAGCAAAAGTTATGCGTCACGAATTGAAGAAACGCGGTATAAAAAAACTAAAGGTAGTTTATTCTAAGGAACAACCAATTACACCAATAGAAGATGACGAATTAAGCTGTAAAAACAATTGTGTATGTCCACCGGGAACAGAAAGAAAATGTACAGATAGAAGGGCTATACCCGGCAGTGTATCATTTGTTCCTCCCGTAGCAGGATTGATTATAGCAAGTGAGGTAGTAAAGGATTTGGCAGCTAAGTAAAGGAGTGATAAATGTGGGGACTGCTCCATTGATTCAAATAAGCAATTTAGAGAAGCAATATATAAGCCAAAACAACAAGGTAACTGCTTTATCAGGTATTAACCTTGGTATAAATAAAGGCGATATATGTGGAATAATCGGAATGAGTGGCGCCGGAAAAAGCACATTGGTAAGATGTATTAACTTTTTAGAAAGACCTACAAAAGGCACTGTTATTATAGGAGATAAGGATTTATCAAAGTTAAATGAAACACAGTTAAGGCACGTTAGAAGAAAAATAGGTATGATTTTTCAACAATTTAATTTATTAATGCAAAAAAATGTTGAAGATAATATATGCTTTCCTCTTAGAGTTAGCGGTATAAGCAAACAGGAGGGAAGAGAAAGAGCGTCTGAGCTCTTGGAGCTTGTTGGTCTTTTGGATAAAAAACATGCATACCCATCACAGTTAAGCGGAGGACAAAAACAAAGAGTTGCTATAGCCAGGGCTTTGGCAACTAATCCTGAAATACTTCTTTGTGATGAAGCAACCAGCGCCTTAGATCCAACAACAACACGTTCAATTCTTTCACTTTTGAAGGATATTAATAAAAAACTTGGTATTACAATAATTATAATTACTCACGAAATGTCTGTAGTGGAAGAAATATGTGACTACGTTGCTATTGTAGACAATGGAATTTTAGTAGAGCATGGTAAAGTTGAAGAGGTGTTTTCAAATCCAAAGACAGATTCAGCAAAGAAGCTTGTATATCATAACAACAGCAACACCGCTTCCAAGGAAATGACAGGTAGAAGATGTATTCGTATTGTATTTGACGGAAAATCCTCCTTTGAGCCTGTAATAGCCAATATGGTTTTAGATTGTAGAGCTCAGGTAAATATCCTTTTTGCAGATATTAAAGATATTAAAGGTCATGCTTTTGGTCAAATGGTGTTGCAACTACCAGATGACCATTCACAGGGAGATAAAATTATAAATTATTTAATAAACAAAAATATAAATGTAGAGGAGTTGATAGATTATGTTTAACAATGAAACAATTATAATGTTATTGGATGGAACTAAGGATACATTATATATGACCTTTGTTTCAACTCTGTTTGCATATCTATTAGCTTTTCCAATCGGAATAAGCTTAGTGATAACTAAAGAAGACGGTTTACATCCTATGGGGTTTATAAATAGATTTTTGGACGTAGTAGTTAATATTGGACGTTCAATACCATTTTTAATATTGTTAATAGCAGTTATTCCGCTAACTAAATTCATAGCCGGCAAAAGTTACGGTTCAACTGCAACAATAGTACCATTAGTTATAGCATCAACACCATTTATAGCAAGATTGATTGAATCTTCACTGCAGGAAGTAGATCATGGAGTTATAGAAGCTGCACAAAGTATGGGAGCTTCAATTTCAACAATTATATTTAAAGTTATGATACCGGAAGCAAAGACATCACTTATAGTGGGAGCAACAATTGCAATCGGTACAATACTTAGCTATTCAGCCATGGCTGGCGTTGTTGGAGGCGGAGGTCTCGGAGATATTGCCATAAGATTTGGTTATTATAGATATCAAACGGATATAATGTTAATAACGGTAGTTTTATTAATAATACTTGTGCAACTTTTTCAAATAATAGGAATGAGAATAGCTAAAAAAACAGACAAAAGAGTAGTTTAAATTTGAGAATTAACATGCTGTCGACTCGCGATAGATTGCAATTGATTGCTCAATTATCATAAAAATATTTATTAAAAGAGGAGAGCATCATGAAAAATTTAAAAAAATTATTTATTATAATATTTGTAGTAACTTTGTCACTTACAGCTTTTGTAGGTTGCCAGAATAGTAATTTAGATGAACAAGGACCAAAGGAACCACCGGCTGAAGAACCGGCTAATAGAGCTAAACACGTTAAAATAACAGTAGCAGCATCACCAAAACCACATGCAGTGATATTAGAACAAGTTAAAGATGTTTTATTAGAGCAGGGATATGAATTAGAAATAGTAGAATTCTCAGATTATGTGCAACCTAATTTAGTTGTAGACTCAGGAGAGATAGATGCAAATTTCTTTCAGCATAAACCTTACTTAGATGATTTTAATAAAGAAAAGGGTACAAAATTAGTTGGTGTAGAACAAATACATTATGAGCCACTTGGTATTTATGCAGGTAAGTCATCAGATTTAGCTAATATACCCCAGGGTGCTTCAATTGCAGTTCCTAACGACACTACTAATGAAGCAAGAGCTTTGTTACTATTGGAAACTAACGGAGTTATAAAAATCAAAGAAGGTGCTGGGCTTACAGCTACAAAAAATGACATAGTAGAAAATCCTTACAACGTTGAAATTGTAGAATTAGAAGCAGCTCAAGTTTCAAGAGTAATTGATGAAGTTGATTTTGTAGTATTAAATGGAAATTATGCATTGGATGCAGGATTAAATGTATTAGAAGCAGTTGCTAAAGAAGAACAAGAGTCAGAGGCTGCACAAACTTATGCCAATCTCATAGTTGTTAAGGAAGGCAATGAAGAAAGAGAAGAAATTAAGGCTTTGATTGAAGCGTTAAAAAGTGATAAAGTTAAACAATTTATAAATGATACTTATAAAGGTGCAGTTGTAGCAATAGATTAAGAAAGTATCTTCGCTGATTAAGTTTTGTCAGCGAAGATTTTTCTTTTTGAGCAGATTGTATTGATGTTTTGTCGAAATTTGTTGTATAATATACTTGCTAAAAATATTATGCAAAGGTAAATATTATGGAAAACATCGATAAAAAATTTTATAAATACTTAACAGATCCTATAAATGATTTATTTAAAAGCATAAGTGCCCAGGAATTTAATAAAGGGCAAGCAATACTTCCTGTATTGGACGAAATAAATTTGGGATTTAATAAGTTGGATAAATTAATTAATTTAATTGAAAATATGAATCATGATGTATCTTTTGAAGGTATATTAAATTACATATATTCAACATTTTCAGAGTTCATACCATATAATCATATTGGCATAGCGCTTTTAAAGGATGAAGGAAAAGTAATTGAAGCAACTTATGGAATTTCAGACACTTTTTTAGATGACTTACCAAAAAAACTTGTTGGAATAAGAGCAGAGATTAGTACTACAAGCTTAGAAGCCATAGTTAAACACGGAGTTCCAAGAATTATTAATGATTTGAGAGCTTTTACTAAAAATAAGGATACTGACTACAACAAGATTTTATTGCAGGCAGGAATAAATTCATCCATAACATTACCGTTAAAGGTTAATAATAAACCAATAGGAATTATTTTTTTCTCTAATATTATTAAGAATATATACAATGAGAAACATATTGAATTTTTAAAAACCTTATCAAACAGTATAGCAATTAGCTTAAACAAAAACATCTTCATAGATGAAATGCTGTACTCCACATTGTTAGCATTAACAAAAATGGCAGAAGCAAGGGATGAGGATACCGGTGAACATCTGGACAGAATGACAGCCTATTCAGCAAAAATAACAGAATTTTTGGTAAGGGATAAATTGTATTGTGACCAATTGACCGTTCCTTTTATGAAAGGCATCGAAAGATTTAGCCCTTTGCATGACATAGGTAAAGTTGGGGTAAAAGATGGAATATTGCTAAAGTCAGGGAAATTGACAACTGAAGAATATGAAGAAATGAAAAAACATGTGACTTATGGTGTTGATGTATTAAGGACTGCTGAAGGAAATATTGCCAAGCAAAAATATAGTTTGTTTAAAATGGGTATAGATATAGTAGAAGGGCATCATGAAAAATGGAACGGAACAGGATACCCATATGGGAAGTCAGAATTTGAAATACCTCTAAGTGCAAGAATAGTTGCCGTAGCAGATGTGTTTGATGCACTAACAAGTAAAAGACCATATAAAGAAGCATTTTCTTTTGAAATAAGCTTTAATTATATATTAGAGGAAAAAGGAAAGCATTTTGATCCAAATATTATTGATTCACTTTATAGATATAAGGATGAGTTATATGAATTGTACTTAAACTTCCACTAAGATATTATTATGACAAAGAAACAAGCCAACTGAATTAGTTGGCTTGTTTAAATTATTATCTGAGAGTTTTCAATGCGTTACTCCAAGCTATAACTTGGTTTATCACTTCATCTACTTCAGCTTCATGTCGAGGATCAGGTTTAAATTCGCTCATGTTAACAAAATCAGTAAACAAATTTAACATTACTTGTGCTCTAACATCAGCCATATGAAGCTCTGCAGCTATCAGTCTCAAATGCTCAACTGCACGAGCACCACCTGCGCTACCATAGCTAACAAATCCTGCTGCTTTGTTTTTCCATTCAACATTAAGGAAATCTATAGCATTTTTCAATGCTCCCGGTACACTGTGATTGTATTCTGCAGTTACAAATATGTAACCATCAAACTCATTAATTTTTTGGGACCATTTTTTTGTGTGTTCTTTTGTATATTGTTGCACCATCGCAGGGTATGGCTCATCATATAGGGGTAAATTATACTCAGCTACATCTACTAACTCAAACTGAGCATCATTTCTTTTTTTTGCTATTTCATAAACCCATTTGGCAACCGCTTCGCCATTTCGTCCGGGTTTTGTACTACCTAATATTACTGCTATTTTTGTCATAGTAATACCTCCTACTTATAAATAAAAATAGTATATGCTAATAGTATAATATTACCCATTTTGTAAAAAATTAAACATTTGTTTATTGTAAAGGCAATTGCATTATGATAAAATTAAATTATATTTGACGAATAAATAGAAGGGAATTAAGGAATATGAAAAATTATGTTATTGTAACCGACTCATCATCTGATCTTCCTGTCAGTATTATTGAAGAATTTGGAATTAAAGTAATACCATTAGGATTTAGCTTTGAAAATGAAAATTATTTTAATTATCCTGACCATAGACAGCTTAGTATAAAAGATTTTTATGATAGAATAAAAAAAGGTGAAAAATCAACTACAACACTTGTAAATACTGCTGCATTTATTGAGTTTTTCAAGTCTATTATAAACGAAGGTAATGACATTTTATACATAGGATTTTCATCTGCATTAAGTGGTACATTTGGATCTTCAACTGTAGCCGCAGAAGAGTTAAAAGAAGAATTTTCAGATTCAAAAATAATATGCATAGATTCATTGTCAGCATCATTGGGTGAAGGAATGCTTGTTTATTATGCAGCTAAAATGAAAAAAGATGGTAAAAGCATAGATGAAGTATCACAATGGTTATTAGAAAATAGATTAAACATATGTCACTGGTTTACTGTTGATGATTTAAATCATTTGAAACGTGGTGGAAGAATTAGTGCAATGTCTGCAACATTAGGTACTGCACTTAATGTTAAACCAATACTAAATGTGGATAATGAAGGTCGTTTAGTACCTCAATCCAAAGTAAGAGGAAGAAAAAAATCAATTCATGCCCTTTTTGAAGAAATGGAAAAGACATGTTTAAATCCTGAAGAAAACTATGTTTTTATCAGTCATGGAGATTGCTTAGAAGAAGCGGAGTACTTAAGTAATTTAATTAAAGAGAAATTAAATGTAAAAGATGTAATAATAGATTACGTTGGGCCGGTTATAGGATCACATACAGGCCAAGGTGTTATAGCATTGTTCTATTATGGAAAGGAAAGATAAGTAAAATTGCATAAAATATTATCAAGGAGAAATAAAATTGACGTATTTGAGATCATTCATTAGCAAAACATTAATTATCATATTATCATTGACATTATTATTTAACAATACTGCTGTATATGGTGCATCAAGCGCCTATTGCAGTGATTCAATATCTGGTACAAGCGTAAGATATGTAACAATCGACATGAATAATAAAAATATTCAAACAAAGGTATTAAATGCTAATAATCAATTAAATTCATCTGATTCATTAGCAAATATGGCGAAAAACGCAGGAGCATTTGCTGCAATTAACGGAACATATTTTGAAGCATATAATGGAACTCCTGTACCATGGGGAACTATTATAAAAGATGGAAAAATACTACATATTAGTAACGGTGGCTCCGTAGCAGGGATAACTTCAGATGGCAAACTAATTATAGACAGATTATCATTTGAATTTAAGGGTTATATTAACGATGTTTATAGAGCAATACCATGGAGAATAAATCATCCAAGCACAGAAGCAGATGCAATAACAATATTTACTCCCGAATATGGTACAACTGTTGAATTACAGTCAGGAGCCAAAGCAGTTATAGTAAGTAAAGGTAAGGTAACAGAAATAGCAAATTATAATTTCACTGTTCCAAGTGATGGATTTGCAATTGTTTATAATCCTAACGTAACTTATTTAGTAGAAGAAAGATACAAGGTTGGAGACAATGTAAGATATGAGGTTATAATTAAGACAACATTTACAAGTTCTAATGATTGGAATGATGTTGTGAATGCTGTGGGAGCAGGTCCAAGTTTAATTATTAACGGAGTTATAACAGCTGATGGAACAGCAGAAGGCTTTTTTGAAGATAAAATAAATAAAAACAGTGCAGGACGTTCTTTCATTGGAGCAACATCAGAAGGTAAAATATTAATTGGCAATATTGGTTCTGCTACAATAGTACAAGCAGCAGAAATAGCTAAAAGCTTAGGATTAGTAAATGCCATGTGTTTAGATGGCGGCGGATCAATAGCAGTTTATTATCCTTCAGCCAATGTTAATATTGCAGGTCGAAACATAAATAACGGTTTAGCATTTATAGAAAAAGTACAAGCCCCTACATATGGATATACAGCACAACCAACATCTTCAGATGTTTTGGTAAACGGTGAAAAAGTGTCGTTTGATGCTTATAATATTGATGGTAATAATTATATTAAGCTTAGAGATTTAGCAATGGCAGTTAACGGTACAAAAAAACAATTCAATGTAAGTTGGGATGCTGTTAAAAATGCAATAAATTTAATTTCTAAATGCAATTATGAAGCTGTAGGAAGTGAATTAGCAAAAGGTGACGGTATCATTAAGACAGGCTATGTTACAACATCAAAGATATATAAAGACGGAATATTAGTAGATTTAACTGGGTATAACATAAATAATAACAATTATTTTAAACTAAGAGATGTAGCACAAGAGTTTAATATAGGTGTTGATTGGGATGGTACCACAAATACAATAATTATTGAAACTTCAAAAGAATACAAATAATAACAATTGACTTTCATAAGCATATTAGGTTATAATATCATTTGCTGTAAAGCACTTTGGAGAGTTGTCCGAGTGGTTGAAGGAGCACGCCTGGAAAGCGTGTGTACGGGAAACTGTATCGAGGGTTCGAATCCCTTGCTCTCCGCCAAATATATTTAAGCTTTACAGCAAAAAAATCACGCTATTTCGATAGCGTGATTTTTTTGTGCTTACACATAAATCAGGAGATTGGGGATGCTTGTTTATATTTAAGAAATTCTTCAGGTAATAGTGGTTTGCTATAGTAGTAACCTTGAATAATGTCGCAGCCTATTCTTTTTAATATTTCAACTTGTTCCTCAGTCTCAACACCTTCAGCGATTACCTCTTTTCCTAATACATGAGCAGTATCAATGATTCCTTCCATTAACACTTCGTTTTGTTTTTTGTTAATATTATCGATGAACATTTTGTCAATCTTTATGTAATCATATTGGTGAGATGTTTTTATTAGACGGTTTAAAGAATTGTGTCCGGAACCGTAATCATCTAATGATATTTTAATTCCTTTTTCCCTCATTTTTCTTAATATTGATATAGTTTTTTCTTCATCTTCAATTATTGATCTTTCAGTAAGTTCAAATTCTATTAAAGAAGAATGTACACCATGTTCGTTCAAGCATTTTTCTGTATAACTTATAATAGAATCATCGTTAAGATCTATAGATGATAAATTAACAGATACCTTAGTATCAACTCCAAATTCTTGCCACTTTTTTATTTGCATAACAGCATTTGATATAACCCATTTGGTGATTTCATTGATAAATCCTACATCTTCAGCCATTGTAATTAATTGAGATATGGACAAGTTGTTGTATAATTTGTTCTTTATTCTTAATAATGTTTCTGTTCCTACTAATTCATTTGTTTCGATTCTTACTTTGGGTTGGTAAACTAAATAAAACATATCATTTTGCAATGAAAAATACAATGAAACTAATGTATTGTAATACTTCATACTTTCAGATTCTAAATAATCATTGTAAATTGTTATGTTTTTTTGTGTTTTGGCAGATTGAGTCATAACTTTTTCTAATTTTAAAATTATATCCTGTATTTTATCACCATGCATAGGGTAATTGACAATTCCACCTCTAACGATTAATGAAATTGGAAGTGCATCAACAAACATTGGTTTTTTAGTTTCATCAGCAAAATTATTTGCCATATTATATGCTTTAGCACAATCTATATTTGGTATAATTATAATAAATTTATTAGTACTTATGGTATATATTCCACAGCATTTAAAGTGATTATCAGCATATTTTATTAAGTTAATAAAAGATTTTTTTCCAACTTCGTCATTTACATACTGATTAATCATATCAAAATTTTTATATTCAAATATTATGATAGAAAATGAGTTTAGCTTGTTATCTTTGATAATTGAATTTAAATCCTCTATAAATTTATTGACATTTGGATATCCTGTGATTACGTCTGTGTATGCTTTTTCTTTTTCTCTCTCATGCATTTTTTTAATGTATTCAAGTAAAACTCCAACTACTAATACTATTATCATAAACATTAATATACGAAATACCCAGGATTTTGTATCCTGCATAATTCCTTGACTAACAACAAAAGGCATAGAAGGGCCAAGAAGTAATCCTGCAAATAAGGAAGCTATTATTCCTGCTTTTATACCAAATAAAAAAACGGACAATAATATAGGTATATACATTATATGCACAAAAGCAGTAGTTCCTCCCGTCAAATATATTATTATTCGAAACAATACTATAAGTGCAATTATTAATAAGCTTGCTATTACTTTAAATATTTTCTTTTCTTGAAAATTAATAGAAAAAATAAAATCAAATAACATGTTGCCTCCTATTAAATTGTTGTAAGTAGTAATGTTTTTGAGGTAATTGTTTAATCGTGTCAAACGTTGTCACATATATTCTTAAGTACCCCAAATTTATACGTCAAAACATATATTTCAAAAAATTTACATGTAAAAGAATTTTATTGTTATATGTGGTCATCCTAATTATGAAATTAAACAATTTTGGAGGGTTATATGTCTGAAACAGTATTAGAAAGAATGGAAGGTCGTGTATCATATCATGATTCTGTTGAGGAAATGTTGAAAAGAATAAGGGATGATGGACTTTCCAGTGTATTTTCAAGATGGTCAGAACAAGAAAAAATTAGGTGTACCTTTTGTTTGCAAGGATTAAGTTGCCAATTATGTACTCAAGGACCCTGTAGAATAAGTGAAAAAACAGGTGCTATGAAGGGTGTTTGCGGTATTGATGCAGATGGTATGGCAATGAGAAACTTACTTATGAGAAATATTATGGGTGCTGCAACTTATGGTCATCATGCATATGAAGCATTTAGAACTCTAAAGGCAACAGGAGAAGGAAAAACTCCTTTTAAAATAACAGACGTTGAAAAACTAAAATGGATGTGTGAAAAAACCGGTATTAATGTAAATCAGGATATAAATCAAATGGCCATTCAATTGGCAGAGCTTCTTGATAAAGAAATGAAAATTTCACCTGATTATGAAAGTATAATGGTTGAAGCTTTTGCTCCTAAGAAAAGAAAGAAAATTTGGAAGGACTTAAACATTTATCCTACAGGAGTGCAACATGAAGTAGAAAATTGTATTGCAAGCTGTTTAACTAATGTTGATGGTGATTATGTATCATTAGCTAAAAAAGCCTTGCGTTTAGGTTTATCTACTATTTATACAGCTCAAATAGGATTGGAGATGACACAGGACATATTATTTGGAACTCCTATGCCACATGAGGTTGATGTAGATTTGGGAATAATGGACCCGGATTATGTAAATATTGCTTTTAATGGACATCAGCCTTGGATTGGTGTAGCAGCATTACAAAAAGCAAAAAAACCTGAATATCAAGAAATGGCTAAAAAGGCTGGTGCCAAGGGTATTCATATAGTTGGTTCCATTGAAACAGGTCAGGAAATGCTTCAAAGATTTGAGACTGATGATGTATTTGTGGGGCTTATGGGTAACTGGCTTGCTATTGAGCCCTTCTTGGCAACAGGAACTGTTGATGCTTTAGTAATGGAGGAAAATTGTTCTCCTCCTGCTATAGACCAATATGCAGAAAAATATCAGGTAGCTTTAATAAGCGTAAGTACAATCATTGGCGTTCCCGGTGCGGAGCATAAAATGCCTTATTATCCGGCTGATGCAGATGAAATGGCAGAAAAGAGTATAAATATTGCTATTGAAAACTTTAAGAAAAGACACGGAAAAATTAAACCAATGGTACCTAAAAATATTACTAAAGCAATTGCCGGGTTCTCTACAGAAGCAGTTTTAAAAGCAATAAATAATGATTTAAATGTATTAGTGGATGTTATAGTTAAAGGTCAAATTAAGGGAGTTGTTGCTTTAGCAAATTGTGCGACGTTACGCAACGGTCCTCATGATTGGAATACGGTAAACATTACAAAACAATTAATTAAAAAAGACATACTTGTTGTTGCAGGTGGTTGTGGTAATCATGGATTAGAAGTTGCCGGACTATGTAATCTTGATGCTATTGAGTATGCAGGAGATGGTTTAAAAGGAGTATGTAAAGCTCTTGGTATACCTCCGGTTCTTAGCTTTGGAACATGTACTGACACAGGAAGAATTTCAATGCTTGTAACAGCATTAGCAGATCACCTTGATGCAGATATTTCTGATTTGCCTATTGCTGTTACAGCTCCTGAATGGATGGAACAAAAAGCTACTATTGATGGATTATTTGCAGTAGCATATGGAACGTATACACATTTATCACCTACACCATTTATAACCGGAGCGCCAAATTTAGTTAAGCTACTTACTGAGGATGTGGAAAGCTTAACAGGCGGTAAAGTAGCAGTTGGTGATGATCCGGTAGAGGCAGCAAATGGTATTGAGGCACACATATTATTAAAGCGAAAGAAAATGGGAATTTAATAAATTAAGTTAGAAACATGGGATTCTTCACTTCTCTTAGGATGACACAGCTATTATATCACTATGAGAATACGAAGAATCTCATTTTGTAATTTGATATTGATAAATGTAAATTTTGGGTTATAATAAAATACATATATCAATAAAATAAAAACTAAGATAGGGTTAATATGGATATTCTTATAAATATACCAAAAGAAGTTGAAACAGCATTAAGTATTTTAAACGATAATAATTTTGAAGCATATATAGTAGGTGGATGCGTAAGGGACAGTCTATTGGGCATGATACCTCACGATTGGGATATTACAACATCTGCTAAACCTGAAGAAATTATAAATTGCTTTAAGAATTATAAAACCATCAACACAGGTCTTAAGCACGGAACTGTTACAGTCTTGATTAATCACAGCCCAATAGAAGTCACTACTTATAGAATTGATGGTGAATATTCTGATAACAGACGTCCGGATAATGTGTTTTTTACTGAAAAATTAGAGGATGATTTAAAAAGAAGAGATTTCACTATTAATGCTCTTGCTTATAATGAAAATGGTATAGTAGATTTATTTGGTGGCATTGAGGATTTAAATAATAAGCTAATAAGGTGTGTAGGAAAACCTGACGAAAGGTTTAATGAGGATGGACTTAGAGTTTTAAGAGCTATGCGCTTCGCTTCTGTTTTAGATTTTAAAATTGATGAGCAAACTTCAATAAGTATCCATAAAAATAAAGAGCTTTTAAATAATATTTCCAAGGAAAGAATAAATGTCGAATTGATTAAGCTTATTGATGGCGAGAACTTTTTAAATATTTTGAAGACATATAGAGATGTAGTGGAAGTATTTATACCTGAAATAAGTAATTACTCTAACATAGAATGGGAACATGCATTAAAATCTATATGTTTTGCAGACAATCGAATTGTTAAATTAGCATTGTTACTGCTTTATACTAATAAAACTGAATTTGTTTTGAAAAACCTTAAATTTGATAACATAACTGTCAAAACGGCAGAATTACTAAACAAAAATAATAATGAAATGATAACCACAGATAAAATCAGATTAAAAAAACAATTAAACAAATACGGTTATGATAATTTAAACTTGTTGCTAAATTTAAAATCTTCAACTGCCTTGGCAGACAATTTTGTTAGTGAAGTCATTATCATTAAAAATTCCAAAAAGATAATTGATGAAATTATAGAAAATAAAGAAGTATTCAATATTAAAGATTTGGCTGTCAATGGTGATGATTTAATGAAAGAAGGCTTCAAAAAAGGCAAGGAAATTGGTTTAATATTAAATGATATTTTAAACTTAGTTATAGAAGAAAAGTTAGAAAATGACAAAAATGTATTGCTTGGATATGTTAAGAGATTTAATAAGTAAAGGGGAGGACTATAAAGTCCTCCCTTAAAACTTATCATAATATATTTTTTCTATTGGAATTTCCTTTTTTACAAGTGCTTCTATTATAGAATCAATCATTGCGGGGCTACCACAAAGATATGCAGTATAGTTTTCGCCCTTTTCAATATACTTATCGATAGCCACAGGTACTCTTCCTTTTTCACCTTTCCAATCTTCTGATTCTTCTCGAGAAAGAGTGGGAATAAATTTAAAATCATATAGTTTTTCTTCAAACATTTTCAGCTCATCTAATAAAAACAAATCACTCATTGTCTTTGCACCGAAAAAGAATATAGCTTTTCTTTTAATGCTGTTTTCTAACATATATTTAAGTATGGATATAATAGGAGCCATACCTGTTCCAGCTCCGGCAAGTATAATAGGCCCTCCATCATCTTCATGGTAGTAAAAATCTCCATAAGGACCATTAACATGTGCTTGATCCCCTTCTTTTAAATGGTAGTGAACATAAGTTGTTGCGATACCTCCTGTATATCCAATAAGAAGTTCTACTGCATTTTTGTCATATACAGATGATGCAATTGAATATGCTCTATAAACTTCTTCTTCATTACCTTCATAGGCAGGAGCCTTAAGCTGTACATACTGCCCCGGTTTAAAAGAAATTTCTTCATCACCAAAGTTAAAACGAAGCAATTTTATTGTGGATGTTAGCTGTTCAATTTTTTCAACAAAGACTGAATATTCCTTTACATTAAATAACTCTTCCGGGATTTCTATTTTAATATCCTGTCTCAATTTGCATTGACATGTTAATCTTACATTGCTTTCAAGCTCTTCTTTAGTAAGCAGAGGTTTTTCTGTGGCTAAGACTGGTCCACCGCCATCTATTACCCTTGCTTTGCAGTAGCCGCATGTACCCTTGCCACCACAGGCTGATGGGATAAAAATACTTTCAGACCTTAGAGTATCTAATAATGTGCTACCACCTTGTACGGTGTATGTTTTATCATTGTTTATAGTCAAGTTAACTTCACCATAATTACCAATGGTATTATTAGATATGGTTAAGAGAGCAGCAAGTATTGCTGTAATTGCTGTAACTATAAGTATGGTTGTTAGAACTGTAATCATTGCTGTCCTCCTACTGTATTTGTACCATGCCACTGAAGCCTATGAATGCAAGTGCCATAATACCTGTTATAATTAATGTGATTGGTGTACCTCTTAATCCTTCTGGCATTGATTTTTCGTTTAACTTTGATCTTATTCCTGCCATTGCAGTTATGGCAAGCATCCATCCTATACCTGAACCTATAGAATATCCCAATGTTTGCATGAAATCATATTGTCTTGTTACCATAAACAAAGAAATCCCCAATATTGCACAGTTTACTGTTATTAAAGGTAAAAATATACCAAGAGAATAATAAAGTGTCTGTAAATAACGCTCCAAAACCATTTCTAACAGCTGTACAAATGCAGCTATAATCAGGATAAATATAATAAACATCAGATATTCTAATTTAAAGGGAACTAAAATTGTCCAATAAACAATGTAGTTTAATACTGTTGTTACAGTCATAACCATAGTTACTGATATACCAAGTCCTAAAGCTGTAGGAACCTCTTTTGATACAGCTATAAAGGAGCACATCCCAAGGAAGTTTGAGAAAATCATGTTGCTGGTAAATATGGCTGCAAAGAATATTATAATTGGATTAACTTCTATCATTTCTTCTCAACTCCTTTAGTGGCTAATTTTATTTTTCTATTGTTGGCAGCCCACATAATACACGCCAGTATAAAAAATGCTGAAGGAGGCATAACCATGAGGGTCCATTTAGTAATAGCTTCAGGTAATATTTGAAAACCGAAAATCGTACCAAATCCTAAAAATTCACGTACTAGTGAAATCATCAACAATACTATGGTATATCCAAGCCCTGAGGCTAGGCCATCTAAAAATGACAGAACAGGAGGATTTAATTGTGCAAAGCCTTCTGCTCTACCCATAATTATACAGTTACTTATTATTAATCCAACGTATGGTCCTAATGCTTTGCTCATGTTTGGCATATATGCTTTTAAATAAATGTCAACAATTATTACGTATG
>JAEZGU010000315.1 GCA_023416855.1 Bacillota bacterium | reverse complement strand
CTCAAAGGTTTCTTATGCTGTTTTATTGTCTATGTTCGTTTTTTCTTACCCGCCGTCCTCTTGGGACAGCTTGAACAGTCTATCACATCTTCTCTTTCGTGTCAACTGTTATTTTTTTCTTTTTTTCCTTTCCCATCGGGTTAGGAATAAAATTTTATCATACAAGACTTTTGATGTCAAGTATTTTTTCTTTTCAACAATTCGCTATCGAGTTAGACAGCTTTGTTAGTTTATCATAACTATATGTTATTGTCAACTGCATTTTTACATATTTTTTTCAGCTATTATGCAAGTATGCCGAAATGCTTTTTTATTTTAGCTTACTTAATTATCTTTGTCAATCCCCTATTTTGAAATTTTAATTTCCATTTTTTATAAACTTCAGATTAATAAATCAGAACACCAAATATTATATAATAAATTATCTACATTGATACTCTATATTATAATTTTTAATATAATTTACATAATTAATAATAGTTTTTTTGCAAAAAATGTAAATTTATATATAATAATGTTGAGTTTTGAAAATTCTTATACTATAATTAAAGAAACGTTTAAAAGTAGGTGGAGCCAATGGAAAATACCTCTATAAAAAAACTGACGTCTTCGGAATTATCATATTTTTGTTCTCAAATTGCAATGGTCTTAAAGTCAGGTATGCTAATAGCTGACGGAATTGAATGGATGTTCAACGATATAGAAGAAGGAAATGTCAAAAATGCTCTAAAATTACTTAAAGATGAAATGTCCAACAAAGTACCACTTCATATAGCTATGACAAATTCAAATCACTTTCCTTCTTATATAATTAACATGAGTCATATAGGTAGCATAACGGGTAGATTAGAAGATGTAATGAGTTCATTGTCAGATTATTACGAGAGAGAAGATTTTTTGAAAAGTAAGATAAGAAACTCAATACTGTATCCCACACTTTTATTTGCTTTAATGTCTTTTGTAATCGTAATATTAGTTACAAAGATATTTCCTATATTTGAAAACATGATGAACGAATTAGGTGGAGAAACAATCGGGCAAGCACCATTTTTAAATTCTTTTTCTACCGGAATAATAATAGGTAAAATATCATTGATATTAGTTGTGATTATTTTATTTCTAATTTTTGGTGTCTACATATTAAGCAAAACTGAAAACGGTAAATTATCAATTAGCAAATTCCTAAGTAACTTTATTTTTACGAAATCAATCATGAAAAAAATATATGCCTATAGATTTTCTTCTGCTTTATCACTATTGTTATCAAGCGGTTTGAATATTGATAAATCTATAGATATTTTACTTGATGTTGTAGATGATCCAGTTTTAAGAAACTATATACTAAAATGCAACGCCACAATGAAAAGTGGCGAAAGTTTTATAAGCTCGGTTTCTAAATTATCTTTATTTTCAAGTATGCATATACAAATGCTAATTATGGGACAGCGGACAGGAGAAATGGACGTTGTCATGAAAAGATTAACTAACATTTATGAAAACGAAGCAGATAGATCTATAAACAATGCAGTTTCATTAATTGAGCCAGCATTAGTAGGTACTCTATGTGTTGTAATTGGTTTTATTTTGATATCTGTAATGCTTCCTTTAATGAACATAATGTCTTCAATTGGTTAATGTGAGGTCTTTTATGAAAAAGTATAATTATTTTACTGTTGCTTTAATACTGTCATTTTTATTGTTTTTTTATATTTCTGTTGAAAATGTCAAAAAGCAAAATGAACATGAAAAATTCGATATACTAAAAGACGCTATTATTAGAAGTGCTGTACAGGCTTATGCTATAGAAGGATTCTATCCACCAAGTATTGAATACTTAGAAAACAACTATGGTCTTATTATAGATCATAACAAGTATGTTGTAAGCTATAATGTTTTCGCTTCAAATATTATGCCTGATGTAGAAATTTATTTAAAATAAGAAAGGAATACAAATGTTTAATCAAAAAAGCAACAATTCATTTCATATAATATTTGTTATGCTATTATTCCTTACCATAGTTATTATGTCTGTAATGATAATTTTACTTGGACAAAATATATACGAAAGCATTAACGATGATAGGGCAGAAAATTACGAAAAACGCGTATCTTTATCATATATAGCAAATAAAATAAGGCAAGCCGACAAAGAAAATTCCATCCAACTTAAGGAGATAGATGGTTCTTCAGCATTAGTGATAAAAGAAGTTTATGAAAATGAAAACTACGAAACATGGATTTATTATTATAACAACGGAATATACGAATTGTTTACTGATGAAAACAATGAGCTCATATTAGAAGATGGTATGAAAATAATGAGCGTGGAGAGTTTTTTTATTGAAAAATTAAATAATCAATTGTATAAGTTTACGGCAAAAAACAATGTTGGTAGCGCAGAACTGATTTTGAATATTAATTCTAATCAACAATAAGGTGTTATTATGAAAAATAAATTTTCTTTAAATTTAGAAGTAACTTTAGTGGAAATAATATTATCAATATTAATTTTTGTAATAGCTGCTGTTATAATGCTTAATTGTTTTTTCATTGCAAGATTTACTCAATTGAAAGCTAATGACAAAGTAATTGTAGGTAATATTATTCAATCAAATATTGAAACTATTAAATCATTTAATAACTATAGTGATGCCGAAAAATATTTAATAGACAACTTTCAGCTATTTAAAAACGATCAAAATGTTCAAATATATAATAATTTCTACAATGAAAATTGGGAACTAAGCAGCGAGATTGACAATGAATATTTGCTTACGTTGGTCATTTCTGAGCATTTCACTGATAACGGAACGTTAAGAAATATTGAATTAGTAGCTGAAAAAGTTAAACCGTATCCCTTCATAAACAAAAGCAATAGCAATCAATTTATATATATTATCGAAACTAATAAATTCTATCCAAGCTATTAACGGGGGTCATTATGAAAAGTAATATATCTATGGGAATAGGCGGAACATTGGTGATAGTTATCTTTGTAGTGCTATGTCTAACAGTATTTGCAACGCTGTCTTTTACAACTGCTTATTCGGATATGAAATTAGTAAATAAAACTCAAGAAATGACTTCTGAATATTATACTATAGAAGGTTATGCTGAAATCAAATTGTCTGAAATCTACGATATGATGATTATAGCATCATATGGTGATAATGATAACTATTATGAAATATTATCACATTTGCTGTTACAGTCTGAAGATGTTGTTTTATTAAATAATGATATTAATAACTTTAAAATATATTATGAAGTACATGATAATAGAAAACAAAAATTATGTGTAACTTTGAAAGTTCTATATAATGATGCAAATAAACCAACCTATGAAATTATTACTTGGAACTTAGCAAATATGGAATTACCTGTTTATGAAGAAGAAAATATCAACTTATGGGAAGGTATAGAATAATGAAAATTATAGATATTTTTGATTATGCAATAAAAAATAAAGCTTCAGATATTTTTATAATTGCAGGACGTCCTCTATCATATAAAATTATGGGTGAAATTGTATCATTTAATAACAACCCACTAACTTCAGAGGAGTCTTATGTAATAATTTATGATATATTTAAGTTAGCTAAAAACGGTAACATAGATGAGCTTTACTCTAATGGAGATATGGATTTTTCATTTTCTATTCCTAAGCTTGGCAGATTCAGAGTCAGCGCTTACATGCAGCGCAACTCTTACGCTGCAGTTATACGAGTAGTATTCTTCCAACTACCAGAGCCGGAAAAATTGGGGATACCGGATACTAT
>JAEZGU010000301.1 GCA_023416855.1 Bacillota bacterium | reverse complement strand
GGTGAGATATTCTCAGGGAGAGAATTCAACTGCAGTAGCAAGATTTACTTTAGCAGTAGATCGCCGTTTCAAAAGACCCGGAGAGAACTCCGAAGCGGACTTTATAGGCTGTGTTGCTTTTGGCAAGCAGGCTGAATTCGTTGAGAAGTATTTCAAACAGGGTATGAAGATGGTACTTGCAGGAAGAATTAAGACGGGCAGCTATACCAACAAGGACGGTCAGAAGGTTTACACGACCTACGTGGTAGCAGAAGATATTGAATTTGCAGAGAGCAAAGGGAATGGCGGCGGCTCTGACTTCCAGCAGGGAGGTTCCCACAGAGATTTCAAACCGGAGCCCAGCTCAGCTATGGGGGATGGATTTATGAACATCCCGGACGGTATTGACGAAGAATTACCATTTAATTAAAATTTAGAGAATGATCATAGATAGACGGAGTCGTTCACTAGTCCGCCTAGCATGAAAAATCGGATAAGGAGGTCATGACATGGCATTCAGAAGAAATGAAGACAAAGGCGATTCTCCGATGAAGAGAAAATCCTTTGGACGCAGAAGAAAGAAAGTATGCGTATTCTGTGCTGATAAGAATCACACAGGAATTGATTATAAGGATACCAATAAGTTAAAGAGATATGTATCTGAGAGAGGTAAAATCCTTCCCAGAAGAATTACCGGCAACTGCGCTAAGCATCAGAGAGCTTTAACCGTAGCTGTTAAGAGAGCAAGACATATCGCTCTTATGCCTTATACAGTAGATTAAGCCCTGAGTTTTCATGGGGTTCAAGTGTTTTGTAATGTAATTTACTCCACTTGTACACCAAATGTGTATATTTAATATTTTATAAAAGGATTACCGTCATATCATCTGATATGGCGGTTTTTTTATTTAACAACATTTTAAAGTAACATCATTCAATGCATATACAATTGAATATTGACTAAAAAAGGAATTTATGCACTCACTTAAATTAGAGTAAAATTACTCACCGTGAGTAATTTTGCTTCATTTTAGTTATATTTCAGAAGATACTATTTACTAGTTAGCACTTTAGGGTTAGATTGAGAAGATAGTGCGGCTGGCATAACCTTCAGAGCGCATGCAGGTAACACCCCCTTATAGGGGGATAGTAAAACCACCGGCTAAGCCGGTAGTCATTATTTTTTCATATTTAATAGTATTTCAGCTTCAAGAAATGATAATTCTGAATCGATATAGGAAACAATCGAAGATATAAAAGCTTTTAGATGACCAATACCATAATCATCATGTTTGTTTGCATAATGAGTTTCATCATTACCTATCCAAGCCGATGCTGTAGCAAGTGCTTTTATTCTTTTATTATCTATATAATCTTGTATGCAAGGTGAAAGTTGCTTCGCTTTTATAGCTCCCTCTTTTTCAGGATTAATTTTAATTGAGTAATTTTTAATTAGAAACTCTAAAGATTTACGATACCCTATACCTACGATTTCATCTAATCCCATTTCTTCTGCTTTTTCTGATTGATTATATATTCTTACAAATGAACGAGATAGTTTATTAATATTCGTTGAAAATTCAGTGATATCTTCACCATAAGGTATTAATCGATCCAAAGTTAGTGAATTGCTTCGATTATAATTTGATCATACGTTCTATAGTTGCCTAAAAAGCATTTTTCACATGAGCTGCAAAAATAGAGAATGAAAATCGATGCCCATTTGTAATTATCAATATAATAATACGAATCCAAAACTCTATCATGCACAGCTGTATGACAATAGGGGCATTTGCCTGGGACAGGATATTCAAAATTATAGTCGGTTTTATTTGTAGCAAGATTTATAGGTGAAATATACTTATTAATATTATCACATCCTTTCTACAAAATATTACCATAAAATATAAGGTATAACAACATTATTTATAACTTGATAATATCTTAATTGGACTATAAAGACAGTAGTAAGAAAGGTTATTGGGTAATCAGATCTATTGCATAAGGCAAACACATAAAGAAGAATTAGAAAGTTAACCAGCATTATTAGAAGTATATATGAAAAATGGTGACAAGTTAAAATACTCCAGAATTGATGTAGCAATTGCAATACTTCCTTCATAGCTGGATTGTCTAGATAACGTAAAGAGGACGGATGTTAAATACCGTCCACTTTACATTATCACTCCATTAAAATACAAATTATCTTATAAAGTAACTGTATGGATTACATATTTTTTTATTTTACATATCACAGCTTTTATTAAAATATTTCATCCAAACTCATCCAATAAAAATGAATAAAATGTAAATATATGTAGTAAAAAATACCAAGACATATTATACTTAAAATGAACATAAATCACAAGTATCTATTATTACGACAGATAAATTTGAAATTGTAGGGGGGTAAGGGGTAAAATGAGCGATAAGCAATATAAATTTCAAAAGTTAACACCTGTATCTAATATTAAAATGGATGTATATGAAAATGCAATGGATTATGCTTTGAGTTGCAAGGACATAAGAAATATAGCGATTTCAGGTCCATATTGTGCAGGAAAAAGTAGTATGATTGAATCGTATAAATCAAGACATAAAGAAAAGCGATTTATTCATATTTCAATGGCTCATTTCGAAGAAATATCCGACACACCAAGTGATGACAATAAAGCTATTGATACTATACTGGAAGGTAAAATTCTTAATCAGCTAATACATCAATTGGACCCTAAAGATATCCCCCAAACAATCTTTAAAGTTAAACGAAAAGTTGAAAAGAAAGATATATTTTTTAGCGCAGCTTCTATTTCTTTATTGATGATATTTCTGCTTTATTTACGCTTTTATAACGAATGGTGTTTATTATTTAATAAATTATCATCCGAAAGTGTGGTTTATAAAGTGTTACAATTTTCTACAAAAATCGAGACGGTTTTTATCGTTGGATTATTAAGCTTTACTATTCTTCTTTTGGCAATTTACATACTAATAAATGCACAGAAAAACAAGAAATTATTAAAGCGTTTGAATGTCCAGGGAAATGAAATAGAAGTTTTTGGAGATGCAGATGATTCGTATTTTGATAAATATTTAAATGAAGTATTATACTTGTTTGAAAATACGAATGTAGACGCTATCGTTTTTGAAGATATGGATAGATTTAACGAAAATAAAATATTTGAAAAGCTACGCGAGATAAATGCTCTTGTAAATAATAAACATAGAAAAACTAATAATGATTCACTTCACTTTAGTGAACCACTCCGTTTTTTCTATTTACTTAGAGATGATATATTTATAACAAAAGACCGAACTAAATTTTTTGACTTCATAATACCAATTGTGCCTGTTATTGATGGATCTAATTCATATGATATATTTATAGAATATTTTAAAGATGGGGGAATCTTTGAACTTTTCGAGGAAGATTTTATTCAAAGTTTATCGCTTTATATAGATGATATGCGTATTCTTAAAAATATATATAATGAGTTTGTCATTTATTATAATCGTTTTTTAATGACATCTACAGAGCAAAATGAAAACAAATTATTGGCTATGATAGTGTATAAAAATATATTTCCAAGAGATTTCAATGACTTGCATTTATCAAGGGGATTTGTACATACCCTATTTAATAAAAAGAATGAATTTATAGAAAATGAAGTCAATAGGTTGCAGAAAGAAATAGATAAATTGCATCGTATGAATGAAGAAATAAACAATCAACACTTAAATGATTTAGATGAATTAGATGCAATTTATGTAGTATTTGATAAAAAAAGAATTAAAGTTGGAAATCGCGAAGAAATAGATTTTAAGACTCGTATAGAACTAATAAAAGCTATGAAAGAAAATCCACATACCGTTCAATATTATGACCAAAATTATGGTTGGACGAACCTTGATATAGAGAATTACTTTGCGACATTTCAAAATAATCCTGAATACTTCAGAAAAAAAGCACTCATTAATGATCTTCTAAATGGTAAGATTGAAAGTAATAGTATAATAATTAGAGAATTGAAAGAAAGACAAGAAATGGTTAGAAATGGTTATATAAAAAATATTATTAATCGGGAGAATATTGACGAGATCTTTAAATCTACATATGTAAATGAAATTGGTGATGAAGAAAAATTCGAAGAGATAAAATCTAGTTACTATTTCTCTTTAATAAAGTTTTTAATACGTAAAGGGTATATAGATGAAACATACCCCGATTATATGACATATTTCTATGAAAATAGTCTAAGTAGAAATGATAAGATATTTTTACGTAGTGTTACAGATGAGGAAGCAAAAGATTATTCATATAAATTAACGAATCCACTATTGGTTGTTTCCCGTCTAAGAGTTGTTGATTATGACGCTACCGAAACACTTAATTTTGATTTGTTAATTTTTCTTATAAAAAATGAAGCTATATATAATAAGCAACTTAATAGATTTCTTAATCGGATAATTTCTACAAAACCAGAACGGTTTGTTAATGAGTTTTTGAGTTTGGGGGTAGAAAAAGATATATTCATAAATAAAATGAATTTAATATGGGATTCTATGTGTAAATGGATAATAGAAGAAGTTGAATTTAGTAATCAACAAAAGATCGATTATATTATTAATACATTTTACTTTAGTTCGAAAGAAGTTATTGTTAGGAATAATAATGAAGGTGTTATGTCAAAATTTATACATAACTGTATTGATTTTTTAGCAGTATCTGACCCTGATATTGATAAAATTATTAAAGGATTGTTTGCGCTAGATGCTAAATTTAATTATATAGATTATGAAAAGTCAGATAAAGAACTCTTTGATGCTGTTTACAAAGCTAATTTGTATGAATTAAATCTAAGAATGATTAATTTAATATTAGTAACAAAATACAACATGGATAATAGCAATGATTTTAATACTAAAAATTATACTTTAATTTTATCCAAGCCAGCAGAACCCCTTAATAATTATATATCTAAAAATATCAATGAGTATATTAAGTTAATCATTGATGAATGTGGTTCTAATATTAATGATAGTTGCGAAGTTGCTACTAATGTTATTAATAATGAGGATGTAGAGGAAGATTTAAAAGTTGAATACATTAATTTAATGAATACACAAATACATGATATAAATAAAATTACATCAAAGATTTTTTGGAAACAAATCTTTGATAAAAGAAAAATTAATGAGAACAAGGATAATATACTAAGTTATTTTATAAGGTCAAATATGGGCTTAGATGACACTCTTATTGAAACTATTAATGGGACTTCAGTTAGGCTAGATTTTAGCTATCGAGAAATTGATCAAAAATATGGTGAAGATTCATCTTCTAAATTTTTTGATTCAATAGTTATTTGCAATACTCTTATTAATGAAAAATATAATGAAATCTTAACGGCACTTACCTATAAATATAATATTTTTAATATACTAGGAATCAACAGAGATAAGATAGATATTTTAATAAGTAATGGTGTTATAAAGATGACAATTAATTCTTTGATATTTATGAGGAGCAATTATACAGAGAATCTAATGAACTATATAGTCAAAAATATTGAAAAATATACCAATGAAATAATTAGCTCAGACAACTATTCATCAGATGAAATGATAAACCTATTGGATATAGATATTCCTGACAAATTCAAAATTACATTAATGAAAAATGAAGAAAATTCGATCTCAGTAATTAATAAAAACTATTCTGATAATGTTATAAGATATATACTTTATAATAATCTCGAAATCAGAGATATTCCTTATCTGTTGAAAAGATACTCAAAAAGTAAAACTATTGTACAAAATGCAATACTAGAGATAGCGATAAGACATATTGAGGTTATTAAAAATGAGCAATACTCGATGGATTTGAAACTTTTATCAGATGTTATTAATTCAGATTCGGTGTCAAGTAATAACAAGATAGAGTTATTTGCCAATTGTGTACCTGATATGAATAGCAATGTAGTTTCGATTGGATTTTTGAGAAGGTTAAATATGGATAACTATATTAGCCTTTTTGAAGGTAGACGTCCTAGATTTGAGGCAAATGAACTGAATAATAGGTTGCTTTCTTCGTTTGAAAAACATGGATGGATAACGAAATTTGACTTTGATAAAGATGATAGTAATTTTTATAGGGCTATTGGAAGAAAACAAAGAACAAAATAGTATTATCGTTGACGATTAAGAAAACAAGATAATGATAATCTATATAATTCAGTGAAAGTGTTTAACCATGGATAATTGAGAATGTAAAAACTTTAAAACTTGTTCAGAATATATGGAGAAGGGGGAAAATAAGGGATAGATTTAAATTGGTTTTTATAATATGCATAGCAATATTATTTATATGGTTACTAATAATTTTAACTGGTACAAGAATGTTGCAATAAGGAACGTATTTAAGTTTGATTACTTGGGAATTTACTCACCGTGAGTAAAATGTTATAAATGAAATAAGCATAATATTCTATACATCTAACTAGAAATGAATTCTGGAGATATGTATATTGAACAGAGAAACTTTCGGCAAATTGACGTTTTAAGAACGTCAGTTTGATTTTGCTTTTATGATATGTTATAATGCTTTTATGTGCCTTGTATAAAAATTATAGATGTAATAAGGGGGTATTATGGGAAGATTTGGTACGATGATTTTACGATTTCGCGATTTGGTAACAGAAAATGATGAAACAATAAAAAATCACTGTGAAGTAATTACTAAGTATGGCTATGTATGGTGGGCTTGGTGGAAGAAAGGCCATGAAGTGACGCCGTTTGATGAATTTGCTATACTAGGTGCAAAAGCAAGATCAAATCCTCTAAAAATATTCCTTGTTGATTCCGGTCAAAGAAAAGTATATAAGGCTATATGTGAAGCGATAGATCATAATAAAGATAATAAAATCTTTTCGCCCGAAAAGGAAAAAACTCCAAATTATTATAATGAGCGTAATTATCATGCTTGGTTTAAATTCTCAGAAATAGAAGAGTGTTCATCCGATGAGTTAAGAAAATATTCATATGTCAATATTGATACATTATTTAAAGATGGGGATTCTGATTATAAAAAGTTTGATGGTAAAAGAATATATGGAGTAAATGAATTGATACAGCAAAACAGAACAGTTTGGTTTGCTCGTGAAGTTGAAGTTGACGATCTGGATTTTGAAATAGTTCTCTTAAATGCAAATTTTATTGAACCTCATAATTTTAGTTCAAAATATTATGAATGTGAAAGTAATACTTTGCTTTGGTTATCTGATCTTCATTTTGCAGAAAATAATTATCAAGTTCATAAGACACCAACAAATGTCACTCTACAGGATCATATATTAAAGGCTTTAGATGATAATAAAATAAGTGGATTAATTATTACGGGAGATATAACTTCTTGTGGTAAAAAAGAAGGTTTTGAAACAGCTAAGAAATTTATATCAGAATTGAATTATACTACATCATCGCCAACCCTTAACTCGGAAAATATTATTTTTTGTCCAGGAAATCATGACTTAAATTGGATGAATAAGAAATTAGGAGATGATGATCCGGAATATGTTTCCAATAATCCGGATAGTTTTAAAGATTATAGTGAATTCTATCATTCAGTTTATAATCTTTATCCAAATAAATTCATAGCATGTGGAAGGAAGTTTTTATTAGAATCTGGAAGAACAGTAGAGATAGCCTCGCTAAATAGTCTACTTTTACAACAATATGAAGATTTTGAAGGCCATGGCTATTTATCTCAAGAGCAATTGGATTTTGTGGCTGCTAACATGGGATGGGATGGTCATCAGGAAAACAGTTCAGTGAGAATAGTAATTATGCATCACCATTACTTGCCGACCTGCTTTAAGGAATTAATTGAGACCAAACGATCAAGCAGTGTGGTTTATGATGCGGATAGATTAATGCAATGGTTAATAAAACATAATGTGAAAATATTGTTACATGGTCACAAGCATCAATCATTTCTGTCTCAAATTAACTATCCCAAAGATCCTCATGCTAAAGATATAAATTTTGAAGACTTAAAAAAAATAAATGTAATAGGTATGGGGGGAACTGGTTCCAATAGTCAAGATAATAAATTTGCAACAATTACATTTAATACGGATAATTTGGAATTGAAATATTATAAGATATTTAAAGATAATAGTTCAAGTGATACTCTGTCTCAAACAATTAAAATCAAAATATAAATTAAGAGAGTGATGTTTATGATAAAATTAGTAATTACAGATTTAGACGATACCCTTTATTCTTGGATCGGTTTTTTTGTTCCGGCTTTTTATAATATGGTTCAAGAACTGTCTAAAATACTTGACATTTCAGAAGAAGAATTATTGATTGAATATAAGGCGGTTCATCAGAATGCGGGAAGTGTTGAATATCCCTATGCAACATTAAACCTACCTGCAATTAAAAAGAAATTTCCTGAGTATTCAAAAGAACAAATTCAGGAAGTTCTAAACCCTGCTTTTCATAGTTTCAACTCTGTTAGAAAAGATAAACTTCAGCTTTACCCAAATGTAAATGGATTTTTGGAATTCTTAACATTGCATAATATTGCAGTTGTAGGCTATACAGAATCAGCTGAAGAAAATGGGTTTTATAGATTGCAAAAACTAAATATCGATCAATATTTTAAAAAATTATATGTATCAGATAGTCAATATGTAAGACCTAATAATATACCAAGCTCTTCAAAAACTCAGATAGTGCATGGAAAAAAACCCAATCCAGATCTTCTTCAACAAATTTGTGATAATGAGAATATCTCTCTAAATGAGGCTATTTATATTGGCGATAGTCTAACTAAAGATATATTTATGGCTAAACAAGCCGGAATATTATCTGTCTGGTTAAATTATGCCATTGATAATGGTGATTTATATAAGAAATTAGTTGCAATATCACATTGGAGCGAAGAAGATTTTATTCGTGAAAAGCAAATAAAAGAGCAATGGATAAATTCGGGGTTATCACCGGATTTCACCATAAAATCATTTTCGGAAGTTATTGAAATAATCTCGAAAATTAACAATTATTGATATTATATTTATAATTTACATAATAATAAGAGTAGAGTTCAGTAATAAGATCTATACTCTTATTATATGTAAATAGAAAAAATTCAGAAATCAGAGCTATAATACAATTTGCCTAATTGTATTCATGTACACACATGATTACTATCAATAAATGAGTAAAATATATACGTTCAGTAAATTACCATGTACATAATGCGCCAATGTTCAAAAGTTAATAAATATATCTCATGCATCTCTGTTAATTCGTCTAATCTAGGCTATGAAGTACAGCCTGACCCAGTGCTTTGCTGGGTGTTAATACCGCTTGCAAGAAGTGCTATAAGGATAGTTCAGAGATGAAGGAGACAAAAAATGTTTTGCGACATTGAAAAAATACTTTACAGGAGATGCTACTAATGGATAAAGTTTTGAGTGTACTATTAGGAACTATATTGGGCTTTTTCTTAAGTTGGATAAAAGAATTTATGCAGAGTAAACCCAGAGTCAAACTATCATTGAAAGAAGGAAAACTAAAGTATATAAAACGGGATTCTGATGGTGATGGTTTTTTTAATCAAAAGATTGTTGGGCCAGAAAATGCAAATGCATTTTATATATATCTTAAATTTGATATTTTCAATATAGGAAAAGTGGGGACAGGTATTACTGATATCACTATTAAATTATCTGCAAATAACAAAAAAGTTTATTACAAACCAGATATCGCCATACCCTTTGATAATAAAAAGCTAGAGAATACATCATTTAATTTAGATTCAAATAAGGTTTGCACCGTGGAAACATCTTTACAAATAGATAATGAAGATAATGATTCATTTTTATTTGAGAATATTTGTATTGATCTTCAAAGTAGAAATAGACTTAAAATAGAAGTGATAGTGACTATATTGAATAAGAAGAGAATAAAACTTTACGTAGAACCTATTGCAATATGCTTGGCTTATTGATGTAAGTAGTCAAAAATACTAATTATCAATTTTCTTCGCATTATTTAGTTAAGTTCTGGATTCTTGATAGCATGCATTAATCAAATGAGGTATTCGATTTTATGTTATAAATTAATAATAACTTAATATATATCAAAAAGTACTCACGGTGAGGAAATTTTTGATGTGACCCCAAAAAGTTAGACTTTTTTGCAGGGCAGTTTTTACTGCCTTGCAATTTTTTTATGCAGCCAAGAGGCTGAGCCTGTATTGCACAGGGCCATCCATCCTAGTTTTTCTTTAATTCTTTGTTCATTATAATACTTTATATATCTTTCAATCTCAGGGTACCGTCAAGTGTTTTTCACAAATTCATAATTAGCCGTTTGGTTTCCGGTAGTTAGCCGGCTATGTAAGCTGCTTCATCAGCAAATTGCATTTGTTCCAGGTGCTTGATACCATCAAGTATTTTTCGCAAATTCAATAATAACCGCTTGGTAACCGGTAGTTAGCCGATAATGTAAGCTGCTTCATCGGCAGATTGCATTTGATCCAGATGCTTCATGTTCATGTAGAGCTTAGCTCCCCACTGGGTACCAGCCACATGACGAAGTGGGGCACATACCAGCATAAGGGCTGACTGTCCATCAGGAAATGTACCTACTACTTTTGTACGTCGCATTATTTCGCGATTCACGCGCTAAATCGCATTGTTAGTCCGTATCCGATTCCAGTGCTCATAGGGAAAGTTTATGTATGTTAAGGTCTCCTCAATACCATCCTCAAGCTTTTTGGCCGCTTCTTTGAGCTTCATGTTCCTTAACTCATAAGCGACCTGCTTTGCCTTTTCACGAGCAGCTTCTTTACTTTCCTGGGCATGGATTGCCTTAAGCATTTTTGCTACGAATTAATCCGGCTACGGGGAGTTACGGAGAAAATATTTCTATAGAAATGCACCTTACAACGCTGATATTTAGCATCTGGAAATACTTCAGGAATGGATTCGAGCATACCAAGGTTTTTGTCTCCGATAATCAGTTGAACACCCTTGAGGCCTCGGCCTTTTAACTCGATGAGGAAGTTCCTCCAGCT
>JAEZGU010000264.1 GCA_023416855.1 Bacillota bacterium | reverse complement strand
TTTTAAGCTGTTTTGTTGTGCCTTCCTTAAAGAAAACAATATACTTATTTGTATCCTTGTATTTTTCAATTCTATCGACCTCAGCAACATAAGTAATAGCGGATACTGGGGCAACCTGATAAGCAGCTATGTATTTAATCTTATCAAGCATAGAGCTAGAGATACGGATTGAAAACCATCTATGATTATCTATGAACTCTTCCTTAAATCCGTCTTCTCTTGCTGGGACAACAATAGTATCAAGCTCATCATAGTCACTGTTACTAGGCAAATCTGCAATGACATCGTCTTGAAATAATGAAAAGCGATGTAGCATTTTATCGCCACAAATATAGCTTTGTGCTTCAATAACATCCGCAGGAATCCGTATTTTAGAAAGAACTCTATTTAATTCATCGGTCGCATTATCTATAACAATAATAACCGAAACTTCATTATCAAAAATAAGTTTATCCAGCAATTCATTTACGTTGTTATAAGGGGATTGCTTAAAAAATGCTTCCAGCTTTTTTTGTTTCTCTTTGTCCTTATTTATATCTTCAATTAGTATTGTTTTTATATTATGTTTGTCGATCTCAGATGAAATGGCAAAGCGAAGGACCTGTTCTCCAATATGGCCATATACATCGTGATCGCTTAATTCAACTTCAACAAAATACAAAGTCGGATTATCATGGAACATTAAATCTAAATAATATCCGTCTGGGATAGCTGCTCCCTTTTTCACTTTTCCAATTCGTTTTTTTATATCAAAATAGATACCTTTATCACCAAAAATCTGATCTGAATATGTAACAACCATCCTTTCATATTCCGCTTCAGAGTTATATTGATAAAGAGAATATGAGTTCATCAAAGCATCAACTATTTTAAACATTTTAACGCCTCCTAATTATATGCCATAAAAAGCTTTTATTTCTTTTTCAAGATCTTGCATCAAAGCATCTACGCTATTGCCATCATTTTTGTATGTAATTAGCTTATAATGATTTACATCAAATTTTGCTGCATCAATAGGATTGTCAGGATCATTTGGATTGCTTATTAAATATAGTATTTCAGATGTGTTTCCTAGTTTAGCCTTTAGTAAACCTTGTGCATATCCAGCCTCATAGTACACATTTGCATTGTTTTCAGTCAGATCTGCTATTAGCAATCCAGCATTTTGTATATTGTCTAATATCTCATTTACAATGTCATACGAGAATCCAACGATTTGTTTATCTATTCTTATAGGCATAGGCAATTCAAGCCCATTATCTTGATTTATTTTATTAACAACATTGCATATAGCGGTAAATACAAAATTCAATTCATCTTTAAAGGGCATTGCAACAAAAATTTGCTTTTTTCGAATTTCATAAATACGATCAAATACATCAATTAAACTTGCTGGGTCAAGATCTTTTACATCATATAATTTATTCTTAATAAACCAGATGTTATAAGCATCAAGCTTACTATTTCGCTTTATTCCTCCAATATAACAATAATAAACATACGGAATTAAAGCAAACCTATTCTTTATATTCTTTAATTCGGAAAAATCATTAAAATAGGTGTGTTCCAAATAATTAAGGATTTTAACTATATCATCCTCTGAAATTTCTTTTTTACTTCTATCAATTAAGTATTGTGCACAATTTAAAAGAAGATCTTCTTTTTCAATTAAGCATACTTTCAGATTATTAAATAATGTATTTTTGTGTTTTATTAAAAATGCTTGAGTTACACTAAATGCTTTTCCAAAACGTTTTAATTCATCAACTGTGAATAAGTTAAATAATCCAATGTATTGCTCAATAAGAGTTAAGGGCCTAGCTTTTGAGTTTATATTATGAAATATTTCCATCTCCGCTTGTGCTCTTGCATGTTCCCCAGCTTCTCCAATATTACTAAGAAGCACGATACAAAATGGGATTTGAAAATCTGTAGTTTTCAATTGCTTTAAAGCATCTAAACGATGGTTGCCATCAAGTCTATTAAATGGGAGTGGACTTTTTATCAAACCACCCATATAAGGCAATTCCAGCCTAATCATTCTAGCTTTTTCTGTGTTTAGTTTAATTTTTCTAAAAGTAACTTTTGTTTTTATATCTTTTAATTCAATTGTTCCATAGAAATGATCGTTATATAAATACTGTAAAGGCTCAACATAATTTTGCTTTTCTTGATAGCGTTTAAAAGTATCATTGAATAAACCAGAATAATCGTATGATAAGACAATCTCAGGCATAAACTTATATCCGGCTGTTCCAGAAATGTATTCACATATTTCTTTGGTATGCTCTGAGTTAAGCTTTCTTTGATAAGCAGGATGTGGTTGAGAATATTTAATTAGAGTTTTATATGAGCAATAACCACGAATAATCGGAATCCCATTATAACAGTATTCCATAGTACCATATATAAACACACTCATTTCTAACCCTCCAAAAGCGCATCTTCAAATTGCTTTCTGACATCAGCCCATTCTTGTTCCGCATCAAATTTCAATTCTTTTGCCAAATTCCTGCTTTTAACTGCTTCATCGGCAATAATTATTTGTGTTTCTTCACTTATATAAGGAAATGGCAAAGTTAACATATCCTCGCGATTCAGACGATACCTGCTTGGTGTTGAGCCTCTTGCATGTGCATACATTAGATCTTTATAGTATGTCGTTTTCAATATCCACATAATAGCTTCGGGATTATATCCTTTTTTGCATCTTAGCACTAAAAATTCAGCTGATGCTATTGTTTCTCTCTCAAGTTCTCTAACCATAACAATTTTCTTGTTTTGAATTGTTGGACCCAGCCTTGCTACTAAAATATCGTCCTTTTGAACTTGAAAAAAAGAACCTTCAACTTCAATTGCAGATTGTGTTCTTACTTTTCCAATATCCCATGGATTATTTGGAAGATCATCAATCCGAATCCAATCAATAATTCTATCCCTATAAGATTTTGCACTGAACTTGACATCAACAATATCACACACATCAGAAACAGTAAGATTGTGAGTTTTATTTTTTTGTGCAGCATAGCGTTTCACATCGATAACTCCATCAAGTTCAGAATATCTTATAGCAAAAGTCAGTTTGTTTTCTTCTGTATCATTAGTAACTTTAATTACGTTTGAAACGAATTTGTCCATTTCGAACAATATTCTATCAGCCTTTTGAAGTTTATCATTGAGCTGATTGAGTTTATCTTCAAGATGCTTAGACATATTTACTTGATCATCATATTCTGGTATTACTGCGGGAAATCTTTCTAAAAAAGATGAAGGTACTCTTTGTTGACCCGCAGAACCGCCAAAAACGCCTTGTGCAGCTTTCAATATAGCATCATTTGAAAGAATAGCCCAAAGATACGGCATATATATTTGATTTGTTTTTGGCCTTATTACATGAAATTCTGTTGAACCAAACCCTATTTCTGTTGGTATGTTATCAACAATACAGGACTTCCCATTTTGCATACATGGAGTGATTTTTGCCCAAAGTAAATCTCCACGTTTAAATACTGTAAATCCTTTTTTAACTTCTTTATATTCTTTTAACTCATATTCTACACAGTTATTTTTTTCTCCCACAGCTGGCATTGGGATGAAAGTTACATTTTCATTATCCAATAAATTCGAACAGTCTGTTCTTGGATTAACAAAAACATATTCGCTTAAGTTTCCTTTATAGTATGGGCTAGACTTATACTGTTTCATTTTATGAAGGTAAAAAGGATATATAGGATTACAATATATTTCCGAGTCAATTATATCCCCCCGTTTAACAGCAAAGGCACAAAGGCCTTTTGCATCGGGGGTTATGCAAAAAAACTTTCTGGATCCTTTAGAAAAAGTTCATATTGCTTTACAACTTCATCTAATTGTGATTCGGTTGTTCTGCCTGTAGCATCATAACCAATAAGCTCTGGTGCCGCCATAAAAATTGCTTCATTATCATCTGGTATTTCATTTTCAAATCTTCTACGTAAAAATACAATTGATGCTTTTACACCAGCCCCGAAGTGAGCAAATGCCGCTTGTGGCAAACTCACAACTGCAAATAGCTGATATTTTTCTAATATAAAATCGCGGACATATTGAGACGAGCTATTTGTTAATATACCATCCGGAAGAACTACAGCAGCTTTCCCTGTCCCAGGTATAAGGAATTCGCATATCCTTTCCAAGAAAAGTACTTCTGAACTCTGGTTCTTTCGCGGCTTTGCTTGCCCCTTATTACCATATGTATTTCCAAGAGTATACCCTGATAGGTACGGTTTTTCTGATAGATTAACTTTTGATCCGAAAGGCGGATTTGTTAATACGTAATCAAATCGATCCTTCTCGAATCCATTATTATGCGAATGCATCTTTTCAATACTGTCTAGAGCATCAAAACTTATTACATTGGTATGCCCATCATCATGGACTATCATATTCATTTTAGCTACTCGAGCTATTTCATCATTAATCTCAATCCCGTATAGTTTGTTTTGTGCAAAATCGTGCCAATGTTTATAATGATCAGCACTGCCTTTATCATAGTATTCAGTTGCTTCTTCCCGAATACGGTTCAAAGCATAAAGTAGAAAACCACCTGAACCGCATGAAGTATCAAGTACGAGCTTATCATGTTCAGGTTTTAGCATGTTTACTGCAAACTCAATGATCGGTCGAGGCGTAAAATATTGGCCAAAATCCCCTTTAAAGAAGCTATCCATAAATCTCTCAAATGCTACGCCTTTAACATCAAGATCTGTTTTGTTTAAGTTAATACTCTCTAAATGTGATACAACTGTCCTTAGCACTCGGTCATCTACTTTAATTGAGTCAGTAAACACTTCAGGGTCTTTTTTCTTCTGCTCTTCATAAAGCTTATTTATTCTGTCCGCTAATTTTGAAGATGGCTCATGTGTTTTAATCTGAAACTCATAGGCCTCACCTTTTTTTCTCGGCTTTTGTTCATCACTTATTTTGACAAAGATCAATTTGCATAGTTCTCCAAAAGCAGCTGGAGGTGAAAGCCGCCCCCCACCCCACAATGATTGATGACATTTTTTAATAGTTGTCATCAAGGCATCTCTGTCAATAACTTTAATATCATTCTGTGGGTCGCCTTTATAAAATCTATATTCTTGCGGTTTTCCATATGATTTTGGCAAATCAGCAAGAATATTTAATTCTCGTTCAAACGCGCCATATTTATCTGATACGTCTAAAACACGTCTTGTTGGACCTGCAATAGTTACAACATAGTCGGCCCGAAGCTTTACCCAAGTTGCATTACCTACACCTTGTTCAATCGCTTGATTGAATTCAGCATCCGTTACTCCGTCTTTTTTACATTCAACAACAGTATATGGTCGTTTGCAGTCATCGTCATAAAAAATCACAATATCGGCTCTATCTGTTGGCAGTCTATCAGGTACAACAACTTCTATTTTAATTCTATTTGCAGGATATTCATATTTGTATATTAATTCCGCCCAAAATTCAGCACGAACCTGTTCCTCCGGATCATTATATTTCTCAACGTGATTTTCCGAAGATACATATGTGATTTTTCTATTCCCTTCATTGCCTGAAATAAAAGCATATCCATCTTTAATTGCTCTATCTAAATAAGACATTTTATCCTCCATAATGCTCTATATATAATTAGCTTAAGTTCTTAAATGAAACAATCTACATATATAGTTATACCCGTTATTAGTAATTTGTTCAATAATAATCCCAATTCACAAACATTTTTTAGTTTAAAGAAATATCAAATGAAGTGGAAAAATTGATATTGGATTTAAAAAGTGCTTCACTCAAGTGCAAACCTCAATCGTGTAAAAAACGTGTAAGAACCTTTTAAAAAGCATAAAACCCTTGATAACTCAAGGGTTTTAAAAATCTTGGTGGAGGCGAGGGGAGTCGAACCCCTGTCCGAAAGTTCCAAAATCAGACTTTCTCCGGGTGCAGCTCAGGGTTTAAACTTTCCCGCATTCACAAGCCCCCCTGTGCAGGGCAAGCGCGCGGTAGCTTCATGATCCCTTCCCTCGCTCAAAGCTTTGCAAGGGCGGTTCCCCTAATTAATGGTGCCTTGACCCGTCGCTTAGGGAG
>JAEZGU010000172.1 GCA_023416855.1 Bacillota bacterium | reverse complement strand
ATTTAAGGTAAGTGCTGGTGATGGTTATGTTGCTTCCTTGTTAGATCCTTTTGAATCTCCATATGCACCATTTGGTATAGCATCGCTACGATGGAAAGGTCAAAAGCTCCTATCTAAGCCAATGAGTACAGAGGAATTCAACGCCGGCTATGAAGCATGGAAGGCAGAGCGTGAAGAGGCATTAAAGGCAGTTAAATAAATATAATGGTTTGATGACAAAGTCATCAATTTGAGGGGCTTAAAAGGCCCCTTATTATTCTATATAGTATTTTAATGAAAGAGAGGGTGTTATTGCATGAAATATATTTTAACACGCTTATCCCGGTCTTTGCTTACGCTAATTATAGTAGTGACTGTGGTATTTTTACTAATGCGCATGATGCCTATAGAAGGATATTTTGGAGCAGGCTACGATAAATTAGATGAGGCTCAGAAAATTGCAAAGCTTAATAATTTAGGATTACTAGACCCATGGTATATACAGATAAAGAATTTTTACAGTGATTTATTAAGGGGAGATTTTGGGCAATCAATCACTTACAGACCAAAGGTTGACATAACAAAAATATTGGGGGACAAATTAATTACATCTTTACGTTTTGGGATAGCTGCACTTATTGTGTCTTTAGTTGTTGGCTTGAGCTTAGGTATTCTTATGGCAAGATTTAAAGGAAAGTTTTGGGATAAATTAGGAACCTGTTACGTAGTTGGTGTTAATGCGGTTCCTGTAGTTATATACTATTTACTTATACAAGTTTACTTTACAAGTATATTTAAGTTACCATTGCTTTACAGTAAGACAGATCCTAAAAGCTGGATTTTGCCTGTGCTTTGTCTATCATTAGTCACAACAGCATATTATGCTATGTGGATAAGAAGATATATGGTTGATGAATTAAACAAGGACTATGTTAGATTGGCAAGAGCAAAGGGTTTGAAAAATAAAGAAATAATGGTAAGACATGTTATGAGAAATGCTTTTGTGCCTATGGCACAATATTTACCTGCCTCCATACTTTATACAGTTTCAGGTTCTATTTATGTTGAGTCCTTATTTTCAATTCCCGGAACAGGCGGGCTTTTAGTTACAGCAATTCAAAGACAGGACAATACTTTAGTACAGGCCCTGGTGCTTTTATATTCGTCTATTGGAATAATTGGGTTGATGTTAGGTGATATACTAATGGCAACATTTGATCCAAGAATAAAATTGTCACATGAAGGGGGATCAAGGTAATGAGTAGCAAAGAGATTATTAGCAATAAAGCTGACAGCATAGATCCATCATTGTTTGAATTTGCTGAATATGATGAATCCAAAAGTGAATTGACCGGATATTCGAATTATTCATTTTGGAGATCAACCTTTCAAGTTTTCATGAAAAATAAAGTGGCAGTTATACTTCTAATATTAATAGCGTGTGTAGTATTATTCACTGTTATACAACCTTATTTACCGAATCAAAAAAGTCCTACGCAAATATACATTAACCCTGAAACAAATTTGCAATATAGAAATGTTCAACCTAATGATGAGTTTATATTTGGAACAAATTCAATCGGTCAGGATTTATGGTCACGTATTTGGAGCGGTACAAGAACCTCTTTATTTATAGGAGTTTCAGTTGGCATATTTGAAGCAATAGTTGGTATAACAATTGGAGCTCTTTGGGGTTATGTGAGAAAATTAGATGCAATTATAACAGAATTATATAATGTTTGGGATAACATACCTACTACAGTAGTTCTAATAATACTGACATATGTTATGAAGCCAAGTATACCAACTATTATATTTGCCATGTGTATGACCGGTTGGCTTCAAATGGCTAGGTTTGTCAGAAACCTAATATTAATTATTAGAGATAGGGAATACAATCTTGCTTCAAGATGTTTAGGTACTCCAACTATTAGAATTATAACTAAGAATTTATTGCCTTATTTAGTATCAGTCATAATGCTTAGAATGGCACTTGCTATTCCTGCAGCCATAGGTAGTGAAGTTTTTTTATCATATATAGGTATGGGATTGCCTATTGATATACCGTCACTTGGGAATTTAGTTAATGAAGGAAGAGCTTTAATTATGGATCCCAATCAAAGATATCAGCTATTCTTTCCCGCTGCAGTAATATCTGTTGTTACCATATCATTCTATGTAATTGGTAATGTTTTTGCAGATTCTGCTGATCCAAGAAATCATGTATAGGAGATCAATATGATAAACAATGAAAGAGTATTATTTGTTGATAACTTAGTTATAAAATTTAATTTGCGTGGACAAGAATTAACAGCAATTAGAGGAGCATCCTTAACATTATACAAAGGAGAAAGTTTAGCAATTGTTGGGGAATCCGGCTCCGGTAAATCTGTTTTTACAAAATCTTTTATGGGTCTATTAGATGCTAACGGTAGAATTCAAAGTGGTTCTATAATTTATAAGGGAAATGATTTAGCAAAATATAAAACAGAAGATGAGTGGATCAAAATAAGAGGAAAAGAAATAGCCATGGTTTTTCAAGATCCTATGACCTCTCTAAATCCTCTAAAAACTATAGGTAAGCAGGTTCAAGAATCAATAGAACTTCACCAAGGTTTAAAAGGTGACGAAGCAAAAAAATTAGCTATAGATATATTAAGTGATGTTGGAATTGCAGATTCTGAAAGAAGATATAATCAATATCCTCATGAATTTTCTGGAGGTATGAGACAAAGGGTAGTTATTGCTATAGCTGTAGCTTGTAAACCAAATATTTTAATCTGTGACGAACCTACAACTGCTTTGGATGTAACAATACAAGCCCAAATTCTTCAGTTATTGAAAAATTTGCAAAAAAAATACCATTTAACGATAATATATATTACCCATGATTTAGGCGTTGTTGCAAATGTTGCTGATAGAATTGCAGTTATGTATGCAGGGGATATAATAGAAATAGGCTTGTCGGAAGAAGTTTTTTTCGATCCTAAACATCCTTACACTTGGGCGTTATTATCTTCCTTGCCTCAACTTGGGATAAAAGGCGAAGCTTTATATTCAATTAAGGGTACACCTCCAAATTTATTTAAAGAAATTAAGGGTGATGCTTTTGCACCTCGAAATCCATATGCTTTAAAAATAGACTTTGAAAAAAGACCTCCATACTTTGAAGTGACACCTACCCATAAAGCAAGAACCTGGTTGTTAGACCCAAGGGCTCCAAAAGTAAAACCACCTCTTTTAATTCAAAAAATGAGGGAAATGGAAGTAAGGAGAGGCGAAAATGTTGAGTAATAAAGAGAATTTATTAGAGGTTAAAAATTTAAAAGTTGAATTTGGAAAAAACAATAAAAAATTTGTTGCTGTTAATGAGGTTAGCTTTAATATTTATAAAGGTGAAACTTTTGGACTTGTTGGTGAGTCAGGTTCAGGAAAGACAACAATAGGAAGGGCAATTATAAGAATCACCCCGGCTGCGTCAGGTGAAATAATATACAAGGGTCAAAAGATAAGCGGAAAAATAGATAAAGAATTAGATAAAAAGCTCACAAGACAAATTCAAATGATATTCCAAGACCCTATGGCATCATTAAATGAAAGAGCAAAAGTTGACTATATTGTTTCAGAAGGCCTTTATAATTTAAAAAACTATGAAACTGAGGAAGACAGAAAAAAGAAAGTTGAACAGGCTTTGTTGGATGTCGGGTTACTGCCTGAATTTGCAAGCCGATTTCCACATGAATTTTCTGGTGGGCAAAGACAGCGCATAGGCATTGCTCGAGTGTTGGTTATGGAACCGGAATTAATTATTGCAGATGAACCAATTTCTGCCTTAGATGTTTCTATTCGTGCGCAGGTTATAAATTTATTAGCAGATTTACAAAAGAAAAAAGGGTTAACATATTTGTTTATAGCACATGACCTGTCTGTTGTTAGATTTATTTCTGATAGAATTGCAGTAATTTACAAAGGCAATATCGTTGAATTAGCCGAAACAGAGAAGTTATTTTCTAATCCACTTCATCCATATACTAAATCACTTTTATCTGCAATTCCTACACCTAATCCGAAAGTTGAAAGAAATAAGATAATTGAAGTATACGAGCCTAATAAAATTCATTTTGATTACGATTTAAATCCACCAAAATGGGTCGAAATAGAATCTGAACATTTTATTTTAGCCAATGATAGAGAGCTTGAATATTATAAGAAAAGTTTAGTATAAGGGGTAAAACCCCCTTTTTTTGTATAATGATAGCACCATTCAAAAAAAATATTGACATTAGGTGTACCATGCTATATAATACAGTTACTGTATTAAGTGTACTAATACACATAACATAAAATAATAGCATAGAAGGTCGCAAAAATGAAGGAGATAAAAATAGTTTTAACACAAACAAATACAGTTATATCAAAAACATTAAAGGCGGTTTCAAAAAAGCCATACAATCATATTTCAATATCTTTTGTAGATGATTGTTCAACAATGTTTAGCTTTGGAAGGAAAATAACATGGTTTCCTTTTTTAGGTGGATTTGTTAAGGAAAATCCAAATAGTGGCGTATTTAAAATGCATCCGGAAACTAAGTGTAAAATATATCAAATAGAAGTTACCGATGCAGATTACGATCTTATAGTTGAAAGATTAAGTAAATTTTTAAATAATCCTAATAACTTTAAGTACAGCTTTCTAAATCTCTTTTTAATGTATTTTAATATTCCGCTACAAAGACAGTACTATTATGTTTGTTCAAGTTTTGTATCATATTTATTATGGGGCATTATACCATTTAAGAAGGAAATTTCTCTTGTGTCACCTGATGATTACAATGCATTGCAACTTCAAGAAATCTATGAAGGAACATTAACTGATTATGTTAACAGAAAATTTGCCTACAATAATTAGAATAGGAGGTGTGAGATGATTCTGATTGATAATAACAGTTCAAAAGCTTTATATGAACAAATTTATGATGAATTAACTAGATTAATATTGTCAAAGGTACTTAAACCGGATGAAAAATTACCCTCTGTAAGAGAGCTTGCTGCAATGATAAAAATTAACCCAAATACCATACAGAGAGCGTATAAAAGTTTAGAAGAAAATAATTATATTTATTCTATAAAGGGAGTAGGAAATTTCGTAAAGGATTCCATAGAGCTTAGGAATATACATATAAGGAATATGGAAGAAAAATTGAACATCGCAATAAGATCATTAAAGGAACTTGGATTAAATGATGATTATATTATTAATTTAGTTAGGAAAATACTTAAGCCCACTGAGGGTTAAGGAGGTAGAAAATGTTGAATGTTGAAAGACTAAGCAAGAAATTCGGTGAATTTCAAGTTTTAAACGATATAAATATAAATCCTGAAAATAGCCAAATTTATGGATTAGTTGGTTCTAACGGGTGTGGAAAAACCACGTTGTTGAAGCATATTATGATGATTTATAAGCAAGATGGGGGAAATATTTATTATGACGGGAAGGAAGTAACTGAAAATTCAGAATTGTTAGGTGATTTTTATTTTGTGCAAGACAGTTTATTTTTTCCTTACCAATATACTTTGAATAAGTTATTTGCATATGAAAAATTGCTATATAAAAATATGTCCGTTGAGAAATTTGAAAAATTAGTAAAATACTTTAATATAGATATAAATAAAAATTTAAACAAAATGTCAAAAGGTCAAAAAAAGCAAGCAGCCTTTGTTTTAGCAATTGCAGCGCAACCAAAGGTGTTATTACTTGATGAGATAGTAGATGGACTTGATGCTGTAATTAAAAGAAAGTTTTGGGATGTTTTAATACAGGAGGTAATGGAAAATGAAATGACCGTAGTAATTTCCTCCCATGACTTAAAAGAATTAGACAATATTTGTGACAAGGTAGGTATTATGCATGAAGGCAAAATACTAAAAGAAGAAAACCTTGAAAAAATGAAGGAAGAAATAAAACGAGTTCAATTTGCAGTTGAAGGAAAATTTAATCCTGATAAATTTAAAGAATTTAATATTATTAAGAACGTGGAAATTGGAAGTATCAATATTTGCACTTTAACAGGTAATTCTGACGAGTTTGAAAAGAAATTAGAGGAAGAATATAAAGTTCTTTTATTTGATAAGCTCTCCATGAACCTTGAAGAAATTTTTATCACTGAATTAGGAGGTGCAGGTTATGGAATTGAAAAAAAATAATTTCCTATCATTGCTTATGTATTCATTAAAGGGCAAAAAGAACTGGTTTATTCTCTCAACTGTTATTATTTTCATAACAACACTGTTGGTGCCGTTTATTTTAGGAATAGGTGGAGAATTTTTTATTGCATTTGGGATAGTAGAAGTATTTATTTTAGCATTTGTTAATTGCTTAGTAGACAATAGTTTTTTACACAATGACTCAAAGTTAGCTTACTATAAATCAAAACCAATTTCTTTTAAGGATCAAATTTTGATTAATATAATTAATAATCATATATTTACAGGTTTTATGTTGGTTTTAATTTTAGTGTCTGAAGGTATACAAAATTATAACATTGATATAATTGAGATATTTAGAATAATAATACCTTGGTTATCAGTAGGTATTTTCTTATCAGCTCTTTCTTCGATACTGGCTGGTAACACTTTAGTAGCAGGGATAATGACACTATTTAACTTTGCTTTACCTGCTATATTTTACTTAATAGTTCAATTTATGTTTTCTATTTTAGAAGATATAGTAATTGGTTTTAGCGCCAACGTATTAATGGAGTACTTTGTAGATACTTTTTATAAGTTAGATTACATTTATTTAGTAGCGTATAACAATAAATCAATAGACATTGTATACTTCTTAATATACGGTGGATTTGTAAGCTTTATAACCTTCTTAATTTTAAAGATGATTAAAAGAAGGAAAAATGAAAATACCGGAAATTTTATGGCCTTTGATGGCTTCAAATATTTTGTTTCAGTTCTTGCAAGTTTGATTATTCCGGCGTTTTTCGCGGTGACATCATATGACAAAAGTGTTGTAAGTGAAATTATTGTTTCATTATTATTAGCTGCACTTTCATACTATATAATAATCGCAATTATGGAAAAGGCGTTCAGAATTTCAAAATTGTCAATAAAAGTATTCTTGGTGAGTATGACTACATTTGTAGTAATAACAGGAGCAACAGTATTGTTTGCAAATCAGTATAAAAATGTTGTACCTAATGCCGAAGACGTAAAAGTTGCTTATATAGGTAATGATCGTTGGAATTATATTGAAACCTTTATAACAAATGAAGACGGCGAAATAAATGAAGAAAGCTTGTTAGAGTTCCATAAGAGATACTATAATAATAACATTGTACTTTTTGCTGATAAGGAAAATATTGAAAATATAACAGAGATGCATAAAGAAATTTTGAACAATCAGGGTTATGCTAATGATAATTATTATATGAATAATTTAGTAATAAATTATTATATGAATGACGGTAGTGTGCTGACAAGAGATTATAAAATCAATAATGAAGATAGTAAAGCACCAAATGAGATTAAGGATGAGATTGCTTCTAAAATTCTAAACTCTAAAGAATTAAAAGAGAAAAAATTCTTCTTTTTGTATGATGAAGATTACTATCAAGAAAACAAAGATAACATAGTCTTTGTATTAGGAAATGATAAAAGTGAAGCATATTCTCCTAGAGAAAACCTCAATGTAGCTGAAGTGAGACAACATTTAATTAATGACCTTGACTCAATGTTCAAGTATAAAAATGACAATGCATTTTTAGCACTTAGCAGTTATAATTTTGAATTACCTGTTAGGGAATATAAAGAATTAGGATATTATATTCAAATTACTATTATAAATAAAGATGATAATACAAAGGATTTGTATCAAACAATTTATATAGATGAAAGATTTGAAAATACAAGAGAATATTTAAACATAAAATAAACAAAATTGGGGACGGTTCTTTTTGATTGAACCGTCCCCATGTTTTATATATTAATATTATTACCGTTTTTTTGTACTGTCACAATTGGAGGAGCTACAATATTTGCAATTGTTACATTGTCGTTTAAAACAATTTTAACTGGGTTATTTTCACTTTTAACAATGATATTTCTTGCTTTTACATCGGTTAATTGAACTGAGCTTACTTTGCTTGCATGAATTACTATATCTCCAAGAACTACTACATTTTTCAAATAAACATTTCCTGTTCCTACTGATTCTAATATATTTATATCACCAACAACAACAGCACTTGTGTATAATTCATTATAATTAGTAATGTTAAAGCCATATTCAATATTTTCATTATCAATTATTTCATAAATTATTTTTACTGCTTCAGCTCGAGTTAGTGCTTTTGCCGGCCTGTATGTTTTATCAGGATAACCAAGTATGTATCCTTTGTTGTAAACTGAATTAACACTTGGCTTGGCCCATTCTTGAACAGAATTGTAATCTGACAAAAGTGTTGCACCTTCCCCTTCAATACCGCCTGTTGTCATAGCACTGTTAACAACCTTTGCAACCTCTTCTCTTTTTATGGGATTATTAGGTCTGAAAGTATTGTTTTCATATCCTGAAAAGAAACCTGAAGCAACAGATTTACGAACTTCATTATAAAACCATTCATTTTCCTTTACATCTGTAAAACCTATATTTGATTTATTCTCAGTTTTTAAAGCACTATTAATT
>JAEZGU010000170.1 GCA_023416855.1 Bacillota bacterium | reverse complement strand
CTTCGACTTCATCAATATTATCAGGATAGTTATCAACTATTTTAAAGAATTCATCAAAATAATAGCTGATAAAGTCAAGTATTTGCTCACAGTACATCAAATCCTTACGAGGTTTATCTCCATCTCTTCCAACTGAAAGAAGTTTTATAATAGAAGATTTATTTTCTTCAAGCAATTGAACTACATCTTTTTTATACTCTTTTGCCCAGTTTAATAAAAATTCAAATATATCTTCAACAGGGATTCTTAGTAGAACATCCTTGCATATGTTATTTAATTTATCTAAATCAAACAAGGCACCTGAATTACTCATTTTCTCTAAAGTAAATTCAAATTCTTCAATTGGACTGTCAGGATTTTGTATTCTCCACTCTTCATAGTTAGAATTTAAAATAGTCATAAGATATTCTCTCACAGTTGCAGGATGATATCCTAATTCCATATAATATCCAAGTCCTAATTCAGGATCTTTTCTTTTTGAAAGCTTTCTTTTAGCTCCATCATCCATTTTCATCAAATGCGCGGTATGGCAATACACAGGATGCTCCCATCCCAATGTTTTAAAAATTTCATAATGTATTGGTAGCGTTGAGAGCCATTCTTCTCCTCTAACTACATGAGTAACCCTCATTAGATGGTCATCAACAACATGAGCAAAATGATACGTTGGAATACCATTAGTTTTTAAAATTACTATATCCTGATAATTTTCATGTATAGTAAGTTTTCCTCTTATTGCATCCTCTATTTCGAAAATTCCTTCTTCAGTACCATTGGACTTAAATCTTATTACAAATTCATCTCCATTGTCTAAATGCTTTTGAACCTCTTCTAAGCTTAAATCCCTATCCTTAGCCCACTTTCCGTAATAGCCGGTATTTACATTTTCAGCAATTTGTTTATTTCTTATTTCTTCTAATTCTTCCTCTGAACAGAAACATGGGTACGCTCTTCCCTGTTCAACAAGATATTTCGCAAAACATTGATATATTTCTCCACGCTTACTTTGGTAGTAAGATCCATAATTGCCTAATTCACCGTCTATCAATGCACCTTCATCAAAATTCAAACCAAAATATTTCAAAGAAGAAATAATTATTTCTACAGATCCTTCAACCTTTCTTTTATCATCAGTGTCTTCTATACGTAGAAAGAAAACTCCCCCGCTTTGATGAGCCAATCTTTCATCAACAAATGCACCGTATAAATTACCTAAATGAATAAACCCAGTGGGACTTGGACCTAACCTTGTCACTTTTGCTCCAACTGGCAAATTTCTTTCAGGAAAAACTTCTTTTTCATAATATGTAATAGTTTCATTTATATTTGGAAATAACATTTCAGCAAGTTTTTTATAATCCATCTTTACCTCCGTATAAAAAAGACGGTATTTACCGTCCCTCAATTTTTGGTAACCCATAGGGGAGTCGAACCCCTGATTCCACCGTGAGAGGGTGGCGTCTTGACCACTTGACCAATGAGTCATATCAATTAATTATATAACTCTCAAATTAATTTGTCTATATATTTTTATTGACAGCAATGTCCTTTGACATCACCTTCCATACACATTAAATAATCACCATTATCCGTTTCACCCTTTATTTCAAAGCCCACTTTTTCAAACAACTTTGCAGTATTCTTATTAACATGAGCGTATGTTTCATTAGCACCTAAGTTAATAGTTCTTCTTACCAACATTCTAACAGCTAATTCTCCGTATGATTTTCTTCTAAATTCTTCTTTTATATTAATATTCTCAATAAAATAATTATTATCAATTAATGTAAGCTTTCCCGTGCCAATTAAAGTATCATCTTCATATATAAACAAACAATTATCCTCAGCCCATTTAGTACATATCATATTTGCTTCCTCCTTTTCCATATATTATAGCACCTATAAAATAAATTGTATATACAGTAAATTATGTTTGACATTTTATTAACAATCTGATAATGTGTATGTAGAATATACTGATAAGTTGTTGAGGTTTTTCCTTGCAACAAATCTATTTAAAATACTGCACTAATACTAAAGATTTTATACAATTCTAAGGTAAAAGTGGCTGTTGAAGAGCAATTTTAGACTGCGCCATTTTACTGCGCAGTTTTTTGTTTATAAATTTAAAGAAGAAAGGATTAAACATGGATACAAGAGTTGCATTAATCGGTATAATCGTAGAAAACACTAAATCTGTTGAGAAAATTAATGAATTACTTCATATTAACAGACAATATGTAATCGGGCGGATGGGAATACCATATTCTAAAAAAAGCATAAACATAATAAGCATTGTTCTTGATGCTCCTCCGGATGTAATAAGTGCATTGTCCGGAAAATTAGGAATGCTTCCCGGAGTAAGTACAAAAACAATTTACTCGAAGGTCACAGAGACTAAAGAAGGTACTAATGAAAAATTTAATTGATAAACTTGAAAAAGAACGAAAACTCACTAAAAAAGAATATATACAACTAATTGAAGGGCGTACACCAGAAGTAGCTGATTATTTATTTGAAAAGGCAAGGACAATAAGGCATAAGTATTATAATAAAGATATTTACCTTAGGGGCTTAATAGAATTTACAAACTATTGTAAAAATGACTGTTACTATTGCGGAATTAGAAGAAGTAATACAAATGCTGTTAGATACAGATTAACAAAGGAACAAATCCTTGAATGTTGTATGACAGGTCACGAGCTTGGTTTTAGAACTTTTGTGCTACAAGGAGGCGAAGACCCTTTTTTCACAGATGACAAGCTTATAGAAATAATATATGAAATAAAGCAAAGTTTTCCTGACTGTGCACTAACGCTATCAATAGGCGAAAAGCCGTACAATAGTTATAAAGCATACTTTAATGCAGGAGCTGATAGATACCTTCTACGTCACGAAACTGCTACTGAGGAACATTATAATAAACTTCATCCCAAGGAACTTTCCCTGTCAAGCAGAAAACAATGCTTGAAAAATTTGAAAGAAATAGGATACCAGGTTGGTTCAGGATTCATGGTTGGGTCTCCATATCAAACTGTTGAAAATTTGGTTGATGATTTATTGTTTATAAATGAGCTCAAACCTGAAATGATAGGAATTGGACCGTTTATCCCTCATCACGATACACCCTTTAGAGAATTTAAAGGTGACAATGGTGAACTCACTCTGTTTTTGATAGGAATAATAAGACTTATGTTACCAAGTGTATTATTACCATCAACTACAGCTTTGGGAACAATTGATCCTCAAGGAAGGGAAAAAGGTATATTATCAGGTGCAAATGTGGTTATGCCAAATTTATCTCCTACTAATGTTAGAGATAAATACCTATTATATGACAATAAAATTTGTACCGGTGACGAAGCTGCTGAATGCAGATATTGTATGGAAAACCGAATGAAAAAAATAGGATACAATGTAGTAATATCAAGAGGAGATTTTAAGCCTGAAACCATATAATCAAAAGAGGGGTATATTATGTATAATGTAAGATCATTAAAAGCTGAGGAATTTATTAGTCACGATGAAATTTTGGAATCATTAAATTTTTCAGAGAAGAACAAAAATAATATAGAGTTAATTGATAAAATAATAGAAAAAGCAAAGAAGCGACAGGGACTTAGTCATAGAGAAGCATTGATATTATTAGATTGCACTATCGAAGAAAAAAATCAAGAAATATTTGATCTTGCAAGTCAAATAAAAAAGGATTTTTACGGAAATCGTATAGTGATGTTTGCTCCTCTATATCTATCTAATTATTGTGTGAACGGCTGTATTTATTGTCCTTATCACAATCAAAACAAACATATAACACGAAAAAAACTGTCACAAGAAGATATAAAAAAAGAAGTAATTGCTCTTCAAGATATGGGGCATAAAAGATTAGCACTTGAGGCAGGCGAAGATCCTGTAAACAATCCTATCGAATATATACTTGAATGCATAAATACAATTTACAGCATTAAACACAAAAATGGTGCTATAAGGCGTGTAAATGTAAATATAGCAGCCACTACAGTAGAAAATTATAAAAAGCTAAAAGAAGCAGGAATAGGAACTTATATATTGTTTCAAGAGACATATAATAAGGAATCTTATGAAAAGCTACACCCAACAGGACCAAAGCATAACTATGCATACCACACTGAAGCTATGGACAGAGCTATGCAAGGAGGTATTGACGATGTTGGCCTTGGTGTGCTATTTGGGCTTGAATTATACAGATATGAGTTTACAGGACTCTTAATGCATGCAGAGCATCTTGAAGCTACTCATGGAGTTGGTCCTCATACAATCAGTGTTCCTCGAATAAAACATGCTGACGGTATAGATGCTGATTCATTTGATAAAGGTATTGACGATGAAATATTTAAGAAATTAATTGCTTGTATACGTATTTCAGTTCCTTATACAGGGATGATAATATCAACTCGAGAAAGTAAAAGCTGTCGTGAAAAAGTGTTGCCTTTTGGTATATCTCAAATAAGTGGAGGCTCAAAAACAAGTGTTGGAGGATATGCTGAGGAAGAACATGATAATGAAAAATCAGAGCAATTCGATGTTAGTGATAATAGAACTCTTGATGATATAGTTAGATGGTTGATGGAAATTGGATATATACCATCATTCTGCACTGCTTGCTACAGGGAGGGAAGAACCGGAGATCGTTTTATGAGTTTGTTGAAAAGCGGACAAATATCAAATTGTTGTCATCCTAATGCATTGATGACTTTGAAAGAATATTTACAGGATTATGCTTCTGAAGAAACAAAAGCAATCGGTGAGAATTTAATATCACAAGAAATTCTAAATGTACCTAAAGAAAAAGTTAGAGAGATAGCAATAAAGAACTTACAAGATATAGAAAACGGAATAAGAGATTTTCGCTTTTAGTATAAAGAAAGGAACAAAGTATGAGTTTAAACAACACTCCATCATCTGAAAGAACGTACATTGGAATTTTTGGAAAGAGAAATGCAGGAAAATCAAGTGTTATAAATGCTATAACAGGGCAATACTCGGCAATTGTTTCCCCCATAAAAGGAACAACCACCGATCCTGTCTATAAAACTATGGAGCTACTTCCTTTAGGACCTGTAGTTATTATAGATACACCTGGAATCGATGACGAAGGTGAGCTTGGTGTTTTAAGAACAAATAAAAGTTATGAAGTTTTAAACAGAACTGACATTGCAGTATTGGTTATCGACGGAACAATCGGAAAATCTGTAGAAGATGAAACATTAATAAATAAATTTGAAGATAAGAATATTCCTTATATTATTGTAATGAATAAAGAAGACCTATTTGAAAATGAAAAAGCAAAAATAAGTAACACAAAATTATTATGGATTAGCACTAAAACAAATAAAAATATCAATGAATTAAAAGAGCTAATTGCTAAACAAGCAAATTGTCAGGAACAAAAACAAAAATTAGTAGCTGATTTAATAAACCCTTCTGATTTTGTGATATTGGTTGTTCCTATAGATAAAGCTGCACCAAAAGGCAGACTCATATTGCCACAACAACAAACTATCAGAGATTTATTAGAAGCTAATGCTGTTGCTATAGTTGTAAAAGATAGCGAGTTTAAAGAAACTCTTGAAAGCCTTGGAAAAAAGCCAAGATTGGTAATAACCGACAGTCAGGTTTTTGCTAAAGTATCTAAAGATACACCACAGGACATAATGCTTACATCTTTCTCAATATTGTTTTCAAGATACAAAGGTAATTTAGATGAAGCCATAAAAGGTGCATATGCTATAGATTCTCTAAATGATGGTGATAAAGTTTTAATTTCAGAAGGCTGTACACATCACCGCCAGTGCGAAGACATTGGAACTGTAAAACTTCCAAAGCTCATTTTAAATTACACTAAAAAGAATATAATATTTGAGTTTACAAGCGGTACAGAATTTCCAACTGACTTGTCTAAATATAAATTAATTGTTCATTGCGGTGGTTGTACCCTTAACGAAAGAGAAATGAAGCATAGAATAAAATGTGCACAAAATCAATGTATCAATATAACAAATTATGGTGTTTTAATGGCTTATATTCAAGGAATTTTAGAACGTTGCATTGAAGTATTTAATATAAACTAATTTAACAACAAAATATATTTTTTACTTTCATTATGATTCTACAATGGATTTTATTGTATTAAATATTTATTTTGATATAATATAAATTGATAGATAAAATAAAAATCGAGGTGATATTATGACATTAGGTGAAAAATTAAGACAAATCAGAAAAGATAAGGATTTAACCAAATTAGAGCTGAGTGTTGCACTGAATGTTCCAAAAGAAAGAATAAAATTATATGAAACAGACGAAGAAAAGCCATCAGATTTTTATTTGTCAAGTTTTGCAAATTACTTCAATATTTCAAAGGAAGATTTATATTAACAATAAACATTAATTATATACTTACACTTTAACATGTCTGATATAAAGGAGGACAAAAAAATAAATGAAAAAAGTAAGTTTATTATTGGTATTAATATTAATATTGATAACTACCGCTTGTGGTAACACCGAACCGGTAAAAACAGAACCTATTAATGTGACAATAGCAGGACTAAAAGGGCCTACTTCAATTGGTATGATAAAGATGATTGATGAAAAAGCTCTTAATTCAGATAAATATACAGTAAACTATATGACGGAAAGCGCACCAGATGCATTAACCGGAAAAATCATTAACGGCGATATACAAATATCCTCTGTTCCTATTAATTTAGCATCTGTTCTTTATAATAAAACAGAAGGAAAAGTACAGTTAATGGCTGTAAATACAATTGGTAATTTGTACATCATAGGAACTGATGAAATACAATCAATTAATGAATTAGAAGGTAAAACTCTTGGTATGAGTGCAAAAGGTTCCACTTCTGATTTTGCTATGAACTACTTATTAAAGGAGACCAACATAAGTGACAAAGTAGAATTAAACTACGCTATGGACCATGCAACATTGGCTCAATCAGTTATTGCAGAAGATACAAAAGTAGCACTTCTTCCTCAGCCTTTTGTAACACAAACCATGATGAAAAACAGTAATATTAAACTGTTGGTGGATTTAAATGAAGCATGGAAAACAACAACTGCTGATAAAAGTCAGCTGTACACAGGGGCAGTAATTGTAAATAAAGAATTTGCAATTAACAACAAGGAATTTGTTGCTGAATTTTTAAAGCAATATGAAGCTTCTGTAAATTGGGTTTTAGATAATTCAAAAGATGCTTCTTTATTAGTAGAAAAAAATGAAATAATGCCAAGTGCAGCTCTCGTAGAAAAGGCCATTCCTTATTGTGGAATTGTATACGAACCTGCTGAGAATGTTAAAAATGGCTTAAATGATTTTTATAAAATTTTATTCGATTCAAATCCTGCTTCTGTGGGAGGTAGTCTACCTGATGAAGGATTTTATTTTACAGAATAAGTACAATAAAATATTAATAACAATATTTTGGATTTTTATGTGGGAGATATTTAGCTTGATAATTGATCAAGAGATTTACCTCCCTTCTCCTATTTCTACGTTTTATGCCATTATAGACTTGTTAAAGTCATACGATACTTACATAACCATTTTTTACAGTACATATAGAACAATAGTCGGATTTATAATTTCTTTCGTTGCAGGAACCATACTGGGTTATTTTTGTGGAATAAATAGATTTATATATGATTTATTCAACCCTTTAATTGGGATTGTCAGAACCGTTCCTGTTATGTCAATAATAATTATTGCAATAATGTGGTTTAAAGATACTAATGTGCCAATATTCGTTGCATTTCTTATGTGCTTCCCTATAATTTGGACAAATACTGTAAGTGGTATTAAATCAACAGATATAAAGCTATTACAAATGTGTAAAGTCTACAACATTAATAAGCTCAGAATTATAAAATCTGTTTATTTCTATTCTGCTCTACCATATATAAAAGCAGGAATGATCTCTGCCTTAGGTATAGGTTGGAAAGTAACTTCTGCAGCTGAAGTATTATCGTTACCTAAATATTCTATTGGTAGATTTTTATACGATTCAAAGGTATACCTTGAAATACCTGATTTATTTGCTTGGACATTCATAATTATAATGCTTAGCATCTTGTTTGAAAAATTATTAAAAATACTATTTAAACGAGGTCAATATGATTGAATTTATAAATGTTTCTAAAAGCTTCAATAACTTAGAAATTCTAAAAGATTTTAATATAACATTTAAAAAAAATAAAATTACGTGTCTATTTGGTCCATCAGGAGTAGGTAAAACAACTATTGCAAACATAGCTGCCAATTTAATAGAAATAGATAGCGGATCTGTTAATATAACAAAAGAAGCTGCATATTCATATGTATTTCAGGAGCCTCGATTGCTTGATTGGTACAGTGTATATGATAACATCGACTTTGTGTTGAAAAATGTTTATGATAATGAAAATAGGGTAAATATCATTAATAATTATATTAATATGGTTGAGTTGACAGATTATAAAAATTACAAACCCAATGAATTAAGCGGAGGCATGGCTCAAAGAGTATCATTAGCAAGAGCATTTGCCTTTCCATCTAATGTATTAATTTTAGATGAGCCTTTTAAAGGGCTTGACCTGAAATTAAAGCGCGAAATGATTTTATTGTTTAAAAAATTATGGAACAAAAGTAAAAGAACAGTTATATTTATTACTCATGATGTAGATGAAGCAGTTACATTATCTGACTATATATATTTTTTAAATGAAAAACCTGCAAAAGTTATTGACTATATTGATATATTAGAATATAATGATATAAGCGAAGTAAAAAAGCTTCTTGACAATTAATAGAATTAAAATAATAATAAAACAAACATAATATATTTATTTGGTGAAAAGCTAAATAAAACATGAAAGGAGAATAAATATGGACTTTAAATTAACAGACATTGCAAAAGAAAAATTATCAGAATTAAAAGAAAATCAGCAACCTATTAAATTAACAATAACAAGTTATTCCTGATGTGGTGCCGAATTAGGCATTGTTTCGGAGAAACAATCAGGCAATGATAAAGTATATAACGTTGATGGTTTCGATTTAATTGTTTCCGAAGATTTAGTAGGAGCAATTAATGGAGCAGAAATTGATTATAAAAATGGGGTTTTTAAAAGAGGATTTGAAGTTGCTCCAAAATTTAAGTAATTAAATAAATGAGGGGGAACAAATGAATTTTATAATAACAGATAAAGCAAAAGAAAAGCTCATGCTAATGAAGGAACATAATTTACCTATTATGTTAACTGCGTACAGAATCGGATGAGCAGGAAGAGTATTTAAAATTGCTTCGTTGGAGCAAAAAGAGGACGATAATATTTATAATGTAGATAACATTGAAATTATTGTGCCTAAACATTTTGAAAAGGAATTAAAGGGTGTAAAAATCAATTTTGGTGGTATTTTTTCAAAAGATTTTATTGTTACCCCTTATTATAAATAAACATGTACGAATTATGGGCTAAAAAAATAAAAACTAATCATATGGTTAGTTCAATAGTTGTAAAAAACAAAGAAGAAATAGATCTTGTTGCCAAAAGAGATAAATGCTTTAAGGAAATATGTTCTAAACTTGATATAAGCGTGCCTTTATGGCTAAAAAAGCATGACTTGGAGTTTTCACAATTTAAATATGTTACTTTTTATCCTCAGGATTTTGTGGATGATGTAGATTTTGATAAACTTGAAATTGAATTAATTGATGATGGATTAAAATAAATGGAGGGGTGACAGCCCTCCATTGTTTTGCTTAATTGTGTTAGAATAATCTATTATTGTAAAGTACAACTAACAACAAGAAGAACCACAACAATGTATCCATTTCTATATCACAATCACTTTGACAAACTATAATAACTAAAAGCAAAAAGAAAAATAATAAAGATGAATTATCACCTGTTCCTAACACTCTGTCATGTACGCATGGCGGTTTTACCGGTGGTCTTACAGGTCTTCTATTTTCAAATCTTCCGCCTACCCTGTCACAACCTTTATCACATTGAATATTTAAATTTTCTACATATTCTTCATTTTCAGTACTTTCAATATTTTCAGGTTTGAAATTGTCCATAATAACCTCCTTAATTACACATTTTTAGTTATTATATTCAACTTAACTATAAGTGTTAAATAATTCATATTTTACAAAGTATTATTAATGCCATGCATAATATAGAAATTTCTTGAAACAATATCAATATATCAGATTTCAAGGAGGAAAATACATGGATAAGTTTGCATTAATTTTAGTCATAATAGGGGCTATAAACTGGGGGTTGATTGCATTGTTTCAATTCGACTTAGTTGCTGCTATTTTTGGCGGCCAAACTGCAATATTTAGCCGTTTAGTGTACGGACTTGTTGGTTTAGCTGGATTGTACTGCATAACTTTATTATTTGACGAACGAGAAAGAGTTGACTAATAATATCAAAAATACTTAAAAGACAATCCAATTTCGGATTGTCTTTTTTCATCTTTATTCCCCTGCTATTGCAAGTTTTTTAATTTTTAATGAAGGTGAGCCAATATACGCTTCCCCAGGTAACCCAAACTTCAAATCTGATCCTACTTCTTCTATGTTTTTAATCATTTCAAAAAAGTTACCTGCTACAGTTATTTGCTCTACAGGTCCAGTAACTTTGCCATCCCTTATCTCAAAACCTAAGGCAGCAAGAGAAAAATCTCCGGATATCGAATTAAGGCCTGAATGGAGCCCTTGTAATTCAGTTATCATAATACCTGAGTCAATTCCAGAAATCATTTCGTCCAAGGATTTCTCCCCTTTTTCAACATAAAAGTTAGTTGGTGCAATATCTATGGATGATTTGTATGAGCCTTTGCTTGCGTTTCCTGTAGTTTCAACTCCATCCTTTTTTGCTGTTTTTAAATTGTGTAAATATGTTTTAAGTACTCCTTTGTCAATTACCTTTTTATATTTACAAGCAACCCCTTCTCCATCAAAGGATTTAGAAGACAAACCACCTTCTAAATAAGGATCATCTATAACTGTAAATTTTTCGCTGCCTATTAGTTGATTTAACTTCCCTTTTAATAAGGATAAATCCTTCTGTACATTTTCAGCAGAAAAAATACTGCTGAAAGCTTCTAACAAGTCGGCTGCTGCATTGTTTCTGATTATTACGGGATAATCTCCTGATTTAACAGATTTTGCACCAAGGAGAGCAATTGCTTCTTTCACAGCTTCCTCAGCTATTTCCTTTGGATTGAACTTGCTAAAGTCATTGCCGGTTCTATATGCTAAACCGGTCTTTATATCATCGCCATCTTTTGCAACTACTTGAACATATGTATAGGCGATATTGCTTTTGTCATGTAAAAATAAACCTTTGGTATTAGATATGATAGCTTCTCCATAACCATCCCCATAAACACAATGATCAACAGTTTCAACCCTTTTGTCAACATTAAGCGCTTCTTGTTCTAACTGCTTAACAAATTTAATTTTATCTAATTCTTCTACGTCTTCTAATTTTTTATTAAAATTATTTACTTCTCTGTATTCCTTTGACCCTTCATAAATTATTTCTTCATCATCTGAATCAATAATTGTAGCATTTTCAATAACGTTTCTAACCAATAACTCTATAGATGATTCATCAACTTTTTCAGAGTATGAATAACCCATTTTACCATTGTATACTCCCCTTAATGATAAGCCCTCGCTTTCAGATAAACTGTATCCGTCAAGTTCTTTTTTAAACACTTTAAGAGAAAGAGATCTGCCTGAGGAATAATATATTTCCATGTCCCCAAGACCTTGTTTTTTTCCTTCATTAAATATTTTTTCTATTAATGATTTTTTATCCATTACTTTTAACCTTCCCTTCCGCCTACAGTTATTTCAGAAACTCTTATCATTGGTTGACCAACATTTGCAGGTACACTGCCGCTTACAGAACCACACATACCTTGACCTTGAAGAAGATTGTTTCCCACCATGTCTATTTTATTTAAAACATCTGTACCTTTGCCAATAAGTGTTGCACCTCTAACAGGATCTTTTATTTTTCCGTTTTCAACTATGTAGCCTTCCATAACAGCAAAGTTGAATTCTCCTGTGCTTGGATTTACAGAGCCACCGCCCATATATTTAGCATAAATACCTCTTTCGGTATTGGCTATAATTTCTTCAGGCGTTGACTTACCGCTGTCTATAAACGTATTGGACATACGAGATGTTGGGGCATATCTATAGGATTGTCTTCTACCTGAGCCTGTTATATCCATGTTCATTCTTCTTGCATTCAATTTATCAACCATATAGCCCTTTAGTATTCCTTTTTCTATTAATACATTTCTTTGAGATTTTGTTCCCTCGTCGTCTATATTATATGAACCCCATTCTCCAGAAATTGAGCCATCATCAATAGCTGTTACTAATGGTGAAGCAATTTTTTGACCAACCTTTCCTGCAAATACAGACAGCCCCTTTGCCACAGAGGTTGCTTCTAAACCATGACCACATGCTTCGTGGAATATAACTCCTCCAAAACCATTATCGATTATAACAGGCATTTTTCCGCTTGGACTGTACTTCGCATTAACCATTGTTACTGCAATTCTTGCACTTTCCTTAGCATAATAATCAATATCTAAATTCTCAAAAAATTCAAATCCTTTACTTGCTCCCGGACCAAAAAATCCTGACTGCATTTCTCCATCCTTGGATGCAACTGAAGAAATACCAAGACGAGAGCGAACTCTCCTATCCTCTCTCCATAAACCTTCGGAATTAGCAATCATTATATTTTGGTCATAATCTGTGTAACTAATAGTAACCTGTGTGATTAAATCACTGTAGTTAAAAGCAGTATCATATGCTTTTCGCATAATTTGAACTTTTCTTGTCTTTTCTACCGAACTTGGATCAATTTCTATATTATGTATATTCTTAACCTGTGACTTTTCAAGATTAATAGTAAAATTCATTGAGCTACCTTCTATAGCAGCTGCAGCTTTTTTTGCTGTCTCTATAAGTGTATCTCTGTCAGATTTATTTGTGTAAGCATAAACGCTGTTAAATCCTTTAAAGATACGAACACCTACACCATAATCTCTACCTGACATAGTGCTATCCACCTTGCCCCCTATCATTACAATACCGGTATTTGTTCTATCTTCAACAAATATTTCAGCGAAATCTCCCCCTGTAGACAAGGCAGCATTCAATGTATCTTCAATTATTTGCTTATTTAACACACAATCACTCCTTTATATATAATTATATATATATTACCATAATTTCCTTAAAGTATTAATAATTTTTGTATAAAAAAATCCCACCACGGGGACATATAGGTTAAAAGGAGGTTCTTCATATACAAGGACCTATGTCTGATGAAGAATCTCCTTAAAGGATAGGCAATTAAACTAATTTTATTCTATGATATACTTTCTTGCCTTTTTTTATCATTAATTTTCCTTCTTCAAAATCTGATTGTGTAACTGTCGCACCTACATCTCCTACTATATTGTCATTAACAGCTACTCCTGATTGTTCTATTAATCTTCTACCTTCACTTTTTGATTTAATTAGATTTGCTTTTACCATCAGGTCTATTACTGTCATGCCCTCTCCAAGCTCATCTGCTGTAAGATCAGTTGTAGGTATGTTTTCAGAATCAGCTCCTCCACCAAACAATGCTCTTGCAGCTTCCTGCGCTTTATTAGCATCTTCTTCGGAATGGATCAGCTTTGTAACTTCGTATGCAAGTACTTCTTTTGCTTTATTTATTTCTGAGCCTTCTAAGCTACCTAATCTTCTAACTTCATCCATTGGAATAAATGTTAACAATGCAAGACATTTTTCAACATCAGCATCACCAATATTTCTCCAGTATTGATAGAATTCATATGGCGTAGTCTTATTTCTGTCTAACCAAAGAGCACCTTTTTCAGTCTTACCCATTTTATTTCCTTCACTATTAGTCAATAGTGAGAATGTCATACCATAAACTTGCTTACCTGATTTTTTTCTTGTTAATTCAATACCACCTATTATATTTGACCACTGGTCATTACCACCAAATTGCATTTTACAATTGTATTTTTGATTTAAAACATAAAAGTCATAGGATTGCATTAACATATATCCAAATTCAAAGAATGTAAGTCCTTGTTCCATTCTATTTTTATAACAATCTGCAGCAAGCATTCTGTTCACAGAAAAATGAACACCTACATCTCTCATAAATTCAAGGTAATTTAACGGTAGCAGCCAATTTGCATTGTTATCCATTATTGCTTTTCCTTCTGAAAAGTCCAAGAATTTTTCAAAAACCTTTTTAAAATTTTCTGCATTTTGTGCTATTGTTTCCTGTGTCATTATATTACGCATGCCTGTTCTGTCGCTGGGGTCCCCTATCATAGTAGTACCACCACCTAATAATGCTATAGGTCTATGTCCATACTGCTGCATAATAGACATAACCATTATTTGTATATAGTGACCTATATGCAAGCTGTCAGCAGTAGGATCAAAACCAATATAAAATGTAACGGATTCTTTACCTAACAAATCCCTAATTTCTTCTTCATGGGTACATTGCTCTATATAACCTCTCTCTTTTAATACATCAAAAACATTTCTCTTTTCCATAAATCCTCCTAAAATAAAAATCACGGCTTATCTATCCTAAAAGGACGAGATAACCCGTGGTACCACCTTAATTCGCAATAATTTGCCTCATTCTGCTTTATCGGTCAGTTTACCCGCTATAGTTTCCTATAGTAACTCCGGAACCGTATTTCACACTTTGTGCTATGAATCTCTCACCATCCGATTCACTCTCTTTATTTGTAACCAAACTGTTACTTTATTCCTTCACTGTTATGATATTATATGTTTAATTAAAGGAATGATAATATAAATTTAAAATATTGTCAAGATAATTTATATTTTAACGCAGTAAATATTAACTTATCATACAATCTATTCCAATCTAATTAACATTTACTTAAGTCTTTTTATACATCCACACTGCATTTGTAATATTATTGTAAAAATTTTTTCTAATTACAATATTGTGTAATATAATTGTCACATTTGCCATTGAATGAACTTTTTGTGTGTTTTAATGCGCATTTCTCAGTGCTATAATACCAACATGACAAGAAACTCATTAGCAAGTTCTGTAGTTTCGTAAGAAGTAAGGGGTAACCCACTTCCAAAAATCAAAAGCTTGAAAAGGAGTAACATTATGAAAAATAAAATTATTGCATTAACATTAGCAGCAACATTAGCATTATCATCAGCACCTGCGTTTGCTGCAGATTGCACAACAGTTAATTACGATGATATCAACAATGCGTTGAACAAATTTATCAGTAATTATGCTAAAACAAACACTCAGTTTAAAATAACAGTAAATGGTAAAGCTGTTGACTTAAACTCAACTGAATTGAAAACGCTACTTAATAATAAAACAAATGTAGTAAAACCTGAAGTTAAAAAACCGGCTATAACTAAGACGGCACCTGTAGAAGCACCAAAACCTGTAGAAGCACCAAAACCTGTAGAAACACCAAAACCTGTAGAAACACCAAAACCTGTAGAAACACCAAAGGCTCCGGAAGCTGCAAAACCAGCACCTGCACCTGCTAAACCAGCTCCTGCACCTGCGCCTGTTAAACC